>JAIELH010000011.1 GCA_019753125.1 Gallionellaceae bacterium
CCTCGAAATCATCCATGTCGACGAAACGCTTGCCGCGCCGCGCGCCGAACAATGCCGCCTCGTTCACCAGATTTGCCAGATCGGCGCCGGACATGCCCGGCGTGCCGCGCGCCAGAATGTCGGCCTTCACGTCCGGGGCGCACGGCACCTTGCGCATGTGCACCATCAAAATCTGTTCGCGCCCGCGAATGTCCGGCAGCGGCACGACCACCTGGCGGTCAAAACGCCCGGGGCGCAGCAGCGCCGGATCGAGCACATCGGGGCGGTTGGTCGCGGCGATCACGATCACGCCGCTGGCGCCCTCGAAGCCGTCCATTTCCACCAGCAGCGCATTCAGCGTCTGCTCGCGCTCGTCGTTGCCGCCGCCGAGACCTGCGCCACGCTGGCGTCCGACCGCGTCGATTTCGTCGATGAACACGATGCACGGAGAATGTTTCTTGGCCTGCTCGAACATGTCGCGCACACGCGCCGCGCCGACGCCGACGAACATTTCGACAAAATCCGAGCCGGAGATCGAGAAGAACGGCACCTTGGCTTCACCGGCAATCGCCTTGGCCAGCAAGGTCTTGCCGGTGCCCGGGCTGCCGACCAGCAACACGCCGCGCGGAATGCGCCCGCCGAGATTCTGGAACTTGGAGGGGTCGCGCAGGAAATCCACCAGTTCGGACACTTCTTCCTTGGCCTCATCGCAGCCCGCCACATCGGCGAACGTGAAGCGTTCCTTGTTTTCATCGAGCATGCGCGCGCGCGACTTGCCGAACGAGAACGCGCCGCCCTTGCCGCCGCCCTGCATCTGGCGCATGAAGAATATCCACACGCCGATCAGCAGGATCATCGGGAACCACGACACGAAGATATTCATCAGGAAGGACTGCTCCTCCTCCGGTTTGGCCTCAACCTTCACGCCGTTCTTCAGCAGGTCGGAAACCATCCACAAGTCGCTCGGCGCATAGCTGTTGATGCGTTTTCCGTCGGTAGTGGTCGCCTTCAGCGTGCGCCCTTCGATCAGCACCTTGGCGATATGCCCCTGCTTCACTTCCTCGAGAAATTGCGAGTAATCGAGCTGCATCTGTGTCGTTTGCTGCTGGCGCGTGTTGAATTGGTTGAAAACGGCCATCAGCACCAGCGCGACAACCAGCCAGATCGCAATACTCTTGAACATGTTATTCAAAATAACTCCTTAAACGGCAATGCCGCAATTTCAATATATAGGGCATTAAACTATGTATTGTACGATTACTCAAGCTTTCCCGTTCCCAAAAGATACAACTCGCTGCTGCGGTCGCGCGAAGCCTTGGGTTTGCGTGTCACGACCTTCGCAAAACGGCTGCGCATCAGCTTGTAGAAATCCTCGAATCCGCTGCCCTGAAACACCTTGACCAGAAAACTGCCTTCGCGTTCCAGATGTTCGAGCGCAAATTCCATCGCCAGTTCCGCCAGATGCATCGCGCGCGCCTGGTCGGCCGATGCCACACCGCTGATGTTGGGGGCCATGTCGGAAATTACAAGGTTTACCGGCTTGCCATGCAGCAATTCTTCCAGCTGCTTCAATACCGCATCATCCCTGAAATCACCCTGGATAAACTCGACTCCGGCCATCGGCGTCAGCGGCAACAAATCCAGTGCAATCACCTTGCCGTTGCGCCCCACCTTGGCAGCCGCCACCTGCGACCAGCCGCCGGGAGTCGCGCCCAGGTCCACGACTACCGTGCCCGGCTTGAGCAAATGATCTTTGGCGTCGATCTCCAGTAGCTTGTAAGCGGCACGCGAACGGTAGCCCTCTTTCTGTGCAAGCTGCACATAAGGGTCGTTGACATGCTCGCGCATCCATTGTTTGCTGGTCTTATTTTTTTTGATTGGGGAAGGCTTCATCGATTAGAATCCGCACCTTAAAATCTTGAAAGACACTATGTTATCCCTTACCGTATCCGAACGTCTCGCCCTGAAGGGCCGCGCCCATGCCCTGAACCCAACGGTGATGATCGGCAATGCAGGTTTGACCGAAGCGGTGTTGAAGGAAATTGCGGCGAGCCTGAAGATTCATGAACTCATCAAGATCCGTGTCATGGCCGAACGCCCGCAACGCGAAGCCATCCTGACCGAAATCTGCACCCAGTTGAACGCTGCGCCAGTGCAACATATCGGCAAGATACTGGTGGTTTATCAACCCAACCCGGAAGCACACTTGGTCGAAATCAAGAAGATGCCGCGTCACAAGGGCAAGAAACCGTTGACCAAGAAGCAACTGGGTAGTCGCAGCTAAAGAATGGTGAGTGGGAAGTAGAGCGGCACTTCGTGCCTCAGTGGTAAGTGGGGTTTCCACTCCCTACTCACTACTTCCCACTCACCAGATTCAAATATACTGAACGTCCACCACTTCATACTCCCGCACTCCACCCGGAGCACGCACTTCGGCGATATCGCCGCTGCATTTTCCGATCAGCGCGCGCGCGATCGGCGAGCTGATCGATATCTTGCGCTCCCTGATATTCGCTTCGTCATCACCGACGATCTGATAGGTGACGACATCGCCGTTGTTGGTGTCTTCCAGCACCACGGTCGAGCCGAACACACAACGCCCGTCGGCACCGCTGATGGTTCGTGGATCGATAATCTGCGCGCTGCCCAGCTTCGATTCCAGCTCGACGATTCGCCCTTCGACAAACGACTGACGTTCCTTGGCGGCGTCGTATTCGGCATTTTCCGACAAGTCGCCTTGTGCACGCGCCTCCGAGATCGCGTTGATCACCGCCGGGCGCTCTACCGTTTTCAAATGGTGCAATTCCTGGCGCAATAACTCGGCGCCAATCGCAGTCAATGGGACTTTGCTCATACCAATACTTCCTTAAGTTCGTTAAAGCAGGCGCCGATGCAACGCCTGCACGTCATATACCTGCAACTCCGCCAGGTGCTGCATCCCGACACAGGCGGCGCGCGCACCGGCCAGCGTCGTGTAATACGTCACCCGCCCTTGGAGCGCGGCATGACGGATCGAATACGAATCGCGCATCGTGGAAGGCCTGCTGTCTACGGTGTTCACGATAAGTTTAATCTCGCCGTTCTTGATCATGTCCACGATATGCGGGCGGCCTTCCGCGACCTTGTTCACTATCGTCACGGCGACGCCGGCTCCGGCGACCACTGCCCCGGTGCCGCGCGTCGCGAGAACCGTGAAACCCAGTTGTACCAGTGAGCGGGCGATTTCCACCACGCCCGATTTGTCCGCTTCGCGCACGCTGATGAACACCTTGCCGTCCTTGGGCAGCTTCACGCTGGCCGCCAGTTGCGATTTCACGAAAGCCTCGGCGAAGGTCTCACCGACGCCCATCACCTCGCCGGTGGATTTCATTTCAGGCCCGAGGATCGTATCTACGCCGGGGAATTTGATGAACGGGAACACCGCTTCCTTGACCGAATAATACGGCGGGATCACTTCCTTGGTGATGCCCTGCTGCGCCAACGTCTGTCCGGCCATGCAGCGCGCCGCGATCTTCGCCAGCGGCACGCCGGTCGCCTTGGAGACGAACGGCACGGTGCGCGAGGCGCGCGGGTTCACTTCCAGCACATATACGGTATCGCCCTGGATCGCGAACTGCACGTTCATCAAGCCGACCACATTGAGTTCTTTGGCCATCGCGACGGTCTGGCGGCGCAGCTCGTTTTGCATCTCGGCAGACAAGCTGAACGGCGGCAACGAGCAGGCCGAGTCGCCGGAATGCACACCGGCCTGCTCGACGTGTTCCATGATGCCGCCGATGATCACCTGCTTGCCATCGGACACCGCATCCACGTCCACCTCGATCGCATCGTTCAGGAAGCGATCGAGCAAGATCGGCATGCGCTCCGGGTAAGTCTTGGACATTTCCTCGGCATCGCGCATGTAGCGTTCCAGATCGGGCTGCGCGTGGATGATCTCCATCGCGCGCCCGCCCAGCACGTTGGAAGGGCGCATCACCAGCGGATAGCCGATCTCGGCTGCCCCGGCCACGCCATCCGCGACATTGCTTGCGGTGCGGTTAGGCGGCTGCTTCAAACCCAGCTTGCGCAGCATCTGCTGGAAGCGCGCGCGATCTTCCGCACAGTCGATCATGTCCGGCGTCGTACCGATGATCGGCACACCGTTCTTCTCCAGCCCGTGTGCCAGCTTGAGCGGCGTCTGCCCGCCATACTGCACGATGACCCCGATGGGTTTCTCGACCGCAACCACTTCCAGCACATCTTCCAGCGTCAGTGGCTCGAAGTACAGGCGATCCGACGTATCGTAGTCGGTGGAAACGGTTTCCGGGTTGCAGTTGACCATGATGGTCTCGTAGCCGTCATCGCGCATCGCCAGCGCGGCATGCACGCAGCAGTAGTCGAACTCGATGCCCTGCCCGATGCGGTTCGGCCCGCCGCCGAGCACCATGATCTTCTTGTTGTTGGTCGGCTGCGCCTCGCACTCTTCCTCGTAGGTCGAGTACATGTACGCGGTGTTGGTGGCGAACTCGGCGGCGCAGGTGTCCACGCGCTTGAACACCGGGCGCACGCCGAGCGCATGACGGTAGGCGCGCACCGCGGCCGCATCGGTGTCCAGCAACGCCGCCAGCCGTGCGTCAGCGAAACCGCTGCGCTTCAAGGCGCGCAGATCGTCGGCACTCAGGCTCTCGAGCGTATGTCCGGCCAACGCTTGCTCCTGGCGGATCAGGTCTTCGATCTGCACCAGAAACCACGGATCGATTTTGCTGATATTGAACACCTCTTCGACGCTCAGGCCGAGGCGGAAGGCATCGCTGACGGCCCAGATGCGCTCCGGCCCCGGATTGCCAAGTTCCGACACGATGGCCTCGCGGTCGGCGAATTTTTGGTCCAGCCCATTCACGCCGACTTCCAGGCCGCGCAACGCTTTCTGGAACGATTCCTGAAAGGTGCGACCGATCGCCATCACTTCGCCGACCGATTTCATCTGGGTCGTCAGGCGGTCATTGGCCTGCGGGAATTTCTCGAACGCGAAACGCGGGATCTTGGTGACGACGTAATCGATGGAAGGCTCGAACGATGCCGGGGTCGCGCCGCCGGTAATGTCGTTTTTCAGTTCGTCGAGGGTGTAGCCGACCGCCAGCTTGGCCGCGACTTTCGCGATCGGGAAGCCGGTGGCCTTGGAGGCCAGCGCCGAGGAACGCGACACGCGCGGGTTCATCTCGATCACCACCATGCGCCCGTCGTCCGGGTTGATCGAGAACTGCACGTTGGAACCGCCGGTCTCGACGCCGATCTCGCGCAGCACCGCCAGGCTCGCGTCGCGCATGATCTGGTATTCCTTGTCGGTCAGCGTCTGCGCGGGAGCCACGGTGATCGAGTCGCCGGTATGCACGCCCATCGGGTCGAGGTTCTCGATCGAGCAGATGATGATGCAATTATCGTTGCGGTCGCGCACCACCTCCATCTCGTATTCTTTCCAGCCGAGCAGCGATTCCTCAATCAGCAGTTCGCGCGTCGGCGAGGCTTCCAGGCCGCGCTCGCAAATCTCCATGAATTCTTCGCGGTTGTACGCGATGCCACCGCCGCTGCCACCCATCGTGAACGACGGGCGGATGATGGTCGGAAAACCCATCACCTGCTGCACCTGCAACGCCTCTTCCATGCTATGCGCGATTGCGGAACGCGCCGAGGCGAGGCCGATGCGTGTCATCGCCTGCTTGAATTTCTCGCGGTCTTCCGCCATGTCGATCGCATCGCGCGACGCGCCGATCATCTCGACGTTGTATTTCTCCAGCACGCCGTGTTTGGCCAGATCGAGCGCACAGTTCAGCGCGGTCTGCCCGCCCATCGTCGGCAGGATCGCGTCGGGGCGTTCTTTCGCGATGATCTTCTCGACGATCTTCCAGGTGATCGGCTCGATGTAGGTCGCGTCCGCCATATCCGGGTCTGTCATGATCGTGGCCGGGTTCGAGTTCACCAGGACGACGCGATAACCTTCCTCGCGCAGCGCCTTGCAGGCCTGCGCGCCGGAATAGTCGAACTCGCAAGCCTGCCCGATGACGATGGGGCCGGCGCCGATGATCAGGATGCTTTTTATGTCTGTACGTTTTGCCATATATTTTTAATCGTCTTGCACAAATCCGATGCGCCATTTTTTGGACTGTGGTGGCGGAGACATTAACTCGCGTATCGCCTCAAACACCGCCTTGAATTGAACATCGTATTTTTGTTCCAGTTTGGCGAGTTTTTGCGCCAACTCCTTGTTGGATTCGAACATGCTGCGCAGCTTGACAAAGGAGCGCATGATTTCGATGTTCACTCCAATAGCACGTTTGCTGCGCAAAACGCTGGAAAGCATGGCCACGCCCTGCTCGGTGAAGGCATGAGGTGCATGTGTCCTCAAACCGCCTTCCAAGGTCACAAATTGTGACCTTAGTGTTCTAACTTCTTGATTAGTAAGTTCGAAAGAAAAATCACCGGGAAATCGTTCAATATTGCGTCGCACTGCCTGCATCAATACTTTAGTTTCAACCTGATAGAGCGAAGCAAGATCATGCGACAACATCACCCGCTGGCCGCGCAGTAAATAAATGCGCCCCTCGATGCCTTCGATGATTTGACCAGGCAATAACACAGGTTCTTTGTCGGCCACATCAGCCACCCACCGCCCCCATCATTGCAACAAAACGATCAAACAACCCATCCACATCATGCGGCCCGGGGCTCGCTTCGGGGTGCCCCTGAAAACAGAATGCCGGTTTGTCGGTCAGCTCGAAACCTTGCAGCGTGCCGTCGAACAGCGACACGTGCGTGACGCGCGCATTCGCGGGCAGCGTGGCGGTGTCCACCGCAAAACCGTGGTTCTGGCTGGTAATCATCACGCGCTTGCTCTGCGTGTCCTGCACCGGATGGTTCGCGCCGCGATGGCCGAACTTCATCTTCACCGTCTTCGCACCCACCGCCAGCCCCATGATCTGATGCCCGAGGCAGATGCCAAATAATGGCACGCCAACCTCGATAAATTTTTTTGCCGCGTTGATCGCGTAATCGCACGGCTCCGGATCGCCGGGGCCGTTGGACAGGAACACGCCATCCGGCTGCAATGCCAGCACCTCGGCGGCAGCGGTCCTGGCCGGAACCACGGTGATCCTGCAGCCGCGCTCCGCCAGCATGCGCAGAATGTTGCGCTTCACGCCAAAGTCGTAGGCGACGACATGGAAGGATTTGGGAGCTGGGATTTGGGATTTAGCCGCATCGCTTTTCCCCAAATCCTTAATCCCAGCTCCCAAATCCTGGTATCCCACACCTAGCTTCCATTCGCGCTGCGTCCATTGATACGGCTTGTCGCAGCTCACCACCTGAGCCAGGTCCATGCCCGCCAGCCCGGCAAAACCGCGTGCCGCCGCCAGCGCCGCTTCGACATTGTCGCCGCTCGCGATGCAGCCGTTCTGCGCGCCTCTGGAGCGCAGGATACGCGTCAGCTTGCGCGTATCGATCCCGGCGATCGCGACCACATTGTTGGCCTTCAGGTAATCCGGCAGCGGCTGGGTGCTGCGGAAGTTGCTCACCGTCATCGAAAGATCGCGTATCACCAGGCCGCTGGCGAACACCTGCCGCGATTCCACGTCCTCGGCATTCACCCCGACGTTGCCGATATGCGGATAGGTCAACATGACGATTTGCTTGCAGTAGGAAGGGTCGGTGAGAATTTCCTGGTAGCCGGTCATCGAGGTATTGAACACCACCTCGCCGATGCTGCTGCCGGAAGCGCCGATGGATGTTCCACGAAACACCGTCCCATCGGCCAAAACCAGAATAGCAGGACTTGTTCGCGACACCGGATACTCCCTTGAACTGGACATAAAGAAGCGGGATAAGCACTCGGCTCGTCCCGCTGTTGAATTGGCGCGCATTATAGCCGAAGAAGGCTATCTTATCAAATCCGGCAGCTCGATTTTGAGACTTCCGGGAATCAGGAATGAACGGTGATGCAAGGCGGAAGCCCCAATGGGGTGCTCCTCCATCATCAAAACATATCATGCGGGCCTATCCCGAATTTTGTGTGTGAAAAAACTTGGTCTGTCTGAACAAGAAAAGGCGGTCACGCATAAGGCAAAACGCATCTGTTGCCGGGATTCTGCCCAGCATTCATAATAAAGTCCGATTCCTGTTTTTTACCGGGCCTAGCCTTGAGCCATCAATCCCCTTTCCCTTCGGTAGATCGCGTCCTCAACCTGCCTGCGATGCAAGCGTTGATAGACCGGTTCGGCCGGACGCGCGCTGTCGAAACGGTGCGCGCCACGCTGGATGAAGCGCGGGAAGTTTGGCGTAACGACAAAACGGGTGCCTTGCTGAGCGATGAAGAAGCGGTTGTGCGTTGCGTCCGTCTGCTGGAGGTCGGCGAGCAGCCTTCGCTGCGCCCGGTATTCAATCTCACCGGCACGGTGCTGCACACCAATCTCGGTCGCGCGCTGTTCCCGGCGGAGGCGGTGCAGGCGGTGATGGATGTGCTGACCCGGCCCTGCAATCTGGAATTTGACCTCGACAGCGGCAAGCGCGGCGACCGCGATACACACGTGGAAGCGCTGCTGTGCCAGCTCACCGGCGCGGAGGCGGCAACGGTGGTCAACAACAATGCGGCGGCGGTGTTCCTGGCGCTCAACGCGCTGGCCGCGCGCAAGGAGGTGATCGTTTCGCGCGGCGAGCTGATCGAGATCGGCGGCGCGTTCCGCGTGCCGGACATCATGGCGCGCGCCGGTTGCCGCCTGATCGAAGTCGGTACGACCAACCGCACCCATCTGCGCGATTTCGAGGCGGCAATTTCGCCGAAGACCGGGCTGCTGCTCAAGGTGCATGCCAGCAATTATGCCATCGTCGGTTTTACCGCCGCTGTGCCGGAAGCGGAGCTGGCGCAGCTTGCGCATCAACACAATCTGCCGTTCATGGTCGATCTGGGCAGCGGCACTTTAGTCGATCTTACCCGCTGGGGTCTGCCTGCCGAACCCACGCCGCAGCAGGCGCTGGCCGCAGGCGCCGATCTGGTCACGTTCAGCGGGGATAAGCTGTTGGGCGGCCCGCAGGCGGGCATCATCGCCGGGCGGCGCGAGCTGATCGCGAAGACCAAGAAGAATCCGCTGAAGCGCGCGCTGCGTCTGGACAAGATGACGATTGCGGCGCTCGAAGCGATCCTGCGCCTGTATCGCGATCCCGACCGTTTGGCCGAGCGCCTGCCCACGCTCCGCCTGCTGACACGAGCGGCGGACGACATCAAGGCTGCGGCTGCACGCGTAATGCAACCGTTGCAGGACAGGCTTGCGGGCAGTTACAGCGTTTCACTGTGCGCCTGCTCCAGCCAGATCGGCAGCGGCTCGCTGCCGGTCGAGCGCCTGCCCAGCCACGGCCTGGCGATCCGCCCGGCAAAGAGAGGGCGCGGCGAGGGAACCGCACTGGAGAAGCTTGCCGCCGCATTGCGCGCGCTGCCCGTTCCGGTGATCGGTCGCATCGAAGAAGGCGCGCTGCTGCTCGACCTGCGCTGCCTGGAAGACGAAGCCGGGTTTATCAACCAGCTTGCATCGTTGAACGTCTCGCCGTGATTGTCGGCACCGCAGGCCACATCGACCACGGCAAGACCTCGCTGGTAAAAGCGCTCACCGGTATCGACGCCGACCGCCTCAAGGAAGAGAAGGCGCGTGGCATCACCATCGACCTCGGTTACGCTTACTCGCCGCTGCCCGGCGGCGAGGTACTCGGTTTCATCGACGTGCCGGGGCACGAAAAGCTGGTGCATAACATGCTGGCCGGAGCGACCGGCATCGATTTCGTGCTGCTGGTGGTGGCCGCCGACGACGGCCCGATGCCGCAGACCCGCGAGCACCTCGCGATTCTCAATCTGCTTGGCCTTTCACGCGGCGCGGTCGCATTGACCAAGATCGACCGCATTTCCGAAGAGCGCGCGGCGCAAGCCGCTGCGGAGGTGGAAGCACTGTTGCGCGGAACGCCGCTGGAAGGCAGCCCGGTTTTTCCTCTCTCCGCCGTGAACGGTGCGGGTGTGGAGGCGCTGCGCGAACATCTGGCGGCGGCTGCGGCGGCCTTGCCACCGCGCGCCGCGACAGGCAATTTCCGCCTCGCGATCGACCGCTGCTTTACGTTGTCCGGCACCGGCACCGTGGTGACCGGTACGGTGTTTTCCGGTGCAGTGCGGGTCGGCGACCAACTGCTGCTTTCGCCTGCGGGCATTGTTGTCAGGGTGCGCGGCATCCACGCCCAGAACCGCCCTGCCGAACTCGGCTTGACCGGGCAACGTTGCGCGCTGAATCTGGCGGGTGCTGATTTCGACAAAGACGACGTGCGCCGTGGCGACTGGGTGCTGGCCGAACCGGCGCATGGGCCGACGCAGCGTCTGGATGTGCGCCTGACTCTGTTGCCCGGCGCAGGCAAGGCGCTGCGCCACTGGTCGCCGGTGCATTTCCATCTCGGCGCAACCGATGTCACCGCGCGGGTCGCATTGCTGGAAGGCGATGCGATCGAGCCGGGCGCAAGCGCCCTGGCGCAGATCGTGCTCGACCGGCCCATCGGCGCGCTGCGTGGTGACCGCTTCATCATCCGCGACCAATCCGCCAGCCACACGCTGGGCGGCGGCGCCGTACTCGACCCGTTCCCGCCGGCGCGCAAGCGGCGCACGCCGGAACGCATGGCGATGCTCGTGGCGCTCGGGCAGAAAAAACCGGAGGCCATGCTGAATGACGTACTGGAGGCCTCCCCGGACGGCGTCGATCTCGCGCGCTTTGCGCTCGCCTGCAACCTGAGTCCCGCCGAAGCCGAAGCGTTGCAGCGGCAAGTGCCGCTGACAGAAACCGGCGGCATCGCTTTCGCGCAAACCGTTTGGCAAGGGCTGCGGCAAACCGTGCTGGAGCGCCTGACGGAAGCGCATCGCCAGTCTCCCGGCACGATGGGGCCGAGCGCCAACCAACTGCGCATGCAGGTGGCACCACACATGGTGCGTGCGGTTTTCGACAGGCTTCTCGCCGAACTCTATGCAGACAAGATAATCACCCGGAGCGGGCCGTGGCTGCACCTGCCGGAACACCGCATCACGCTTTCTTCCACTGACCAGCTCATCTGGGACAAGATAGCGCCGCTGCTGCGGGAGCAGCCGTTCCAGCCGCCCAGAGTACGCGATCTGTCCAATACGTTGCAGGTGAGCGAAGTGCGCATGCGGCTGCTGTTGCAGCAACTGGCGGCGATCGGGGAAGTTTACCGCGTGGCTCACGATCATTATTTCATGCCGCAATCGATCGAGCGGCTCACCGCGATCATCCACGAAATCGCAGCGGCGCATGACCACATTACGGCGGCCTTATTCCGCGACCGGATCGGCACCGGACGGAAACTGGCGATCCAGATACTGGAATTTTTTGACGCCAGCGCGATAACCCGGCGTGCGGGCGACGCACATTACCTGCGGTGACTGGTATAGGATAGTATCCGCATATTGGAAGAGATTCGTTCCCCGGTGGGGCGGCCAGACTTCAAATCTGGCAAGGGCCGTCAGTCGGTTCTTGGTGGGTTCGACTCCCACTCTTTTCCGCCAGCAACTTTGCCAGGCGGGCAGCGCATTCCATCAATGCTCCTTGCCATCGATCCGCGGCTGCATCAGGAAAGGGATATAGCGCCACGCGAGTATCGAAAAACAGGCAAACCAGCACAATGCCGCAAGGCATATCCAGTGTATGTAGCCATCGGGATAAATCTGCGGCCCGATGATGCGCGCCACAAACGCCAGCAGCATGAACTTGAGCACCAGCTTGTCCAGTGTATCGAAAACCGCTTTTCTGCCGGTATGCCCCTTCGATATCCTGACCAGCATCGCAGGAATGATCAGCCCCATCGCGCCGAACGTGAACACATGGGTAGAAATCGACGCAGCCCATTCCGGATGGATCGTGTGCCTGATGAATTCGATCAGCAGTTGCGCGACGATCGCGAGGTAGCCCAGATACATGATCCCGATATCGAGCCGCCGCAACGCCAGTTGCGGATACCAGAAAAAGAAGCGCCCGATCAGCAGCAGCGCGAGCAGCAATGCGATCGAGCCTGACACCTGAGTTGGCATCAGGCTTTCGAACACCAGCAGCAGCCCGAGCAGCTTGATCGCCTTGTTCAGCGGCTGGCTGTTCAGAATCACAACCTGAAAAGCCGCCTTCATGAACTGCGCCAGCGTCCGCTCGAGCATCACCAGAAAGGCCATCCGGAACAACCCCACCGCCATGCTCGCTCCGATGCTGAAATAATCGTGGCTCAGCATCAGGTTCTTGCTGATCAGGAAGGTGGGCAGGATCAGCAGGAAGAAGTAATTGTCGTTGCGGTATGAATCGCTGTTGCGGTTCCGGATCAGCGTCCGCAACAGCATCACAACGATCAGGCCGAGAAACAGGTTGTTCGAGAGCCGGAACAGCAACGGCGGCCAGCTTCCCTCGAACCACATGCCGACGCGCTCGAACAGCCATGCGGCCACCAGCAATATCAGCGGATAACCATGATAGCCGCGCACCCCGACCCAGTTCTTTGTCGAAGTCAGCAGGAAGCCGCCCAGCACGGCCCAGCCGAAGCCGAAAAACATCTCATGGGCATGCCACTGGATCATCGGGAACGAAGTCGCCGGCGCCGCGATGAAACCCGGAAAGATCAGCGCCCACAGCATCGGCAAACTCAGCCCCGATAAACACGCCAACAAGAAAAACGGGCGGAAGCCCACCAGCCAGAGCGGATGTTGTGAAAATTTCATTTGCGGGAGTCCTTGATTTTTGGCCTGCCGGTTTGTGCAAGCTGATTTAAAGCGGTGTGTGATATTTAAAAAGATTGAAAGTTATAGAAGCGCTGTAGAACTGTCATTTTACCTCTTCCACCCCGGGTTGGCACATTTGCCAACACTGCCGCTTTACCGTAAATTTCGTGCCATGCAACGTCTCTGCCTTACCTTGCTGATCCTGCTGCTCGGCGCCTGCGCCACGCCCGCCCGCACTCCGGAGCCGGTTTCCGGCGAGCGCATGAACGAGGTCGCGCTCTATGCGATGAGCCTGGCCGATACCCCCTATCGTTACGGCGGCAGCTCGGACGACAACGGCTTCGATTGCAGCGGCTTCGTGCAACATGTGTATCTGAACACGCTGAATATCAAACTGCCGCGCACCAGTGTCGAGATGAGCCGGATGTCGGCAGGCCTGGACGCCGGCCAATTACGCCCCGGCGACCTAGTGTTCTTCAACACGCGCCAGCAGCCGTTCTCGCATGTCGGCATCTATGTCGGCGATGAGCGTTTCGTGCACTCCCCGAGCAGCGGCAAAGCCATCGTGGTGGCGAACATGCGCGACAAGTACTGGCGTGCGCGCTATGATGGCGCGCGACGGGTCACTTCGATGAACTAGCGCGCGCCGCCTTCAACTCCTCGGCCAACTGAAATACCGACATCGCATAGAAATCGCTGTTGTTATAGAGCGTGATGATCCGGAAATTTTCGAACGCCAGCCAGAACTCCTTGCCATCCTCGACGGTAAAATCGATCAGGCGCGCCGTCAGTTCCTGCGGGAGCTTCGTGCCTGGCGTGATCCCGTCCTCCGCCCAGCCTGCCAGCGTACGTGCGGCATTGATTGCGCCATGGCAAACCTCACCGCTGATTTGCGCACGCACGGCAACGGGTTCACCGCTAACCCAGCCATAGCCTTTCAGATAATTGGCAACGCTGCCGATCGCATCTCTGGCTTCGTGCAGCAAATCGGTCTTGTGGTTGCCATTGAAGTCCACCGCGTAATTGCGGTAGCTGTCCGGCATGAATTGTGGAATGCCGATCGCACCGGCATAGGAGCCGCGCACGGCAAGCAGATCGAATTCCTGCTCGCGCGCCAGCAACAAATAATTTTCCAGCTCGCCACGAAAGAAGCTCGCGCGGCGCGGGTAATCAAACGCCAGCGTAGTCAGCGCATCCAGCACACGGAACTTGCCGATGTTCTCGCCATAGATCGTTTCCACGCCGATCAGTGCGACGATAATTTCCTGCGGCACACCGTATTGCTTCTCGGCGCGGCGCAGCGTGTTCCGGTATTTGTGCCAGAATTCTAGGCCACGCTTGATGCGTTGCCGGTTCACGAAGGCCGCACGGTATTCCGGCCACGGCTTGATCGTCGCCGGACGCGAGATCGCCTCGATTATCTCCGGGCGATGCTGTGCGTGCGCAAAGACATTTTCCAACTCCTCGCGCTTGAACCGATGCTTGGCAACCATCTCGTCGATGAATTCCGGGATGCCCGGCAGCGTGGCGGCGCTGGCGCAAGGCAACGCAAGCGACAGCATCAGCAAAAAAATGGCAGCGATAGTTTTCATGGCGCGCGGATTCTACCGTAAAGCTCGACACACCCTCGCAACTACTGGTAAATTTCGCCCTTATTCAATTGTTGAGAGAAACCTGCCATGAGCTCTGCCGCACAACACCATCGCCTGATCATCCTCGGCTCCGGCCCCGCCGGATATACCGCCGCCGTGTATGCCGCGCGCGCCAACCTCAATCCGGTGCTGATTACCGGCCTGGCGCAGGGCGGTCAACTGATGACCACGACCGAGGTGGACAACTGGCCGGCCGACCCGATGGGCGTGCAAGGCCCGGAACTGATGGCGCGCTTCCAGAAACATGCGGAGCGCTTCAACACGCAGATCATCTTCGATCACATCCACACGGCCAAGCTGCAACAGAAACCCTTCCTGCTGACCGGCGATGCGGGCAGTTACACCTGCGATGCGCTGATCATCTGCACCGGCGCATCGGCGCAATATCTCGGCCTGCCTTCCGAGGAAGCCTTCATGGGACGCGGCGTTTCCGGCTGTGCGACCTGCGACGGATTTTTCTATCGCGGCCAGCATGTCGCGGTGATCGGCGGCGGCAACACCGCCGTCGAAGAGGCGCTGTACCTCGCCAACATCGCCAAACACGTCACGCTGGTACATCGCCGCGACACGTTCCGCGCCGAACGCATCATGATCGACCACCTGATGGAGAAGGTGAAAGAAGGAAAAATCATGCTGCAATTGAACAGCACGCTGGACGAAGTGCTCGGTGATAAAAGCGGCGTGACGGGCATGCGCGTGAAGGACGTGCAAAGCGGAAAAATACAGGACATCGCGGTGAACGGCGTGTTCATCGCGATCGGCCACAAACCAAACACCGGCATCTTCGCCGGACAACTGGAGATGGACAACGGCTACATCAAGACGCGCGGCGGTTCGGACGGTAACGCAATGGCAACCAGCATCTCCGGCGTGTTCGCGGCAGGCGACGTGCAGGACCAGATTTATCGCCAGGCCTGCACCAGCGCGGCGACCGGCTGCATGGCGGCGCTGGATGCGGACAAGTATCTCGCCTCGCTGGGCAAGGTTTAAGTTGCCCTTGCATACATGATGCCGTGAAAAAGCCTCCGGCCCATCGTCCCGGCGAGGCCATATCCGAAGATGCCGCGCTGTTCCGCGCGGTAGTCGGCGAAGTAATACCGCTAGCGGAACAAAACCGCATCGCACCCCAACCTGCCCCGCGCAAACCTTTGCTGCGCACCTCTGCCGCATCACCGGCGATCCCTGACACGTTGTCCGATTCCGGCGCCGAAAATGCGCCCGATGAATTCCTGTCCAACGGCCTGTCGCGCATGACGCTGCGCAAGCTGCGGCGCGGCAACTGGCCTATCCAGAATGTGCTCGACCTGCACGGCAACAACAGCGAAGCGGCGCGCAAATTGTTGCAGGAGTTTTTGCACGATGCGGCGCAAAACGCGCTGCGTTGCGTGCTGGTAATACATGGCAAGGGCATGAACAGCCAGGGCGGCGAAGCGGTGTTGCGCAAACTGGCGCGCCACTGGCTCACGCAGCATCCGCGCGTCCTGGCGTACTGTGACGCGCCGCCCAAGGATGGCGGGCACGGCGCAGTGCTGGTGCTACTTAAGGTTTCCTGATTTCCATTAAATCCGCCGGGCTGCTAAACTTTGCGCAGTAAAAACACAGGAGGTCGATCATGAAAATTTTTCTGCTGATTCTGTTGGTGCTGTCCAGCACAAGCACATTTGCCGCACTCAACAAGTGGGTGGACGCCAATGGCAAGGTGCATTATTCCGACCAGCCGCCTCCCGCCAACGTCAAGGCTGAAACGCTGCGTACCGCCCCGCCCGCCAATGAACCGGCAAAAACAGGCAGCGCGCCTGCCGCGCCAAAAACCCTGGCAGAACGCGAAGCGGAGCTGAAGAAGGCCCAACAGGCCAAAAAGGAAGCCGCCGAAAAAGCCGCCCAGGAACAGGCCAAGGCGGATGACAAGAAGGCAAATTGTGCTGCGGCGCAGCAGAACCTGAAAATACTGCAAAGCGGTACGCGCCTGATGGATATCGACGCCAAGGGCGAGCGCTATTACCTCAGTGACGAGCAACGCCAACAACGCACTGCCACGGCGCAGCAAGATGTTGATAAGTGGTGCCAATAGCCGCGCCTCGGCATAACGTTAGACTCCGGCAAACGGCCGCCAGACACTCCGGCTCCACCGTTACCATCATTCCAAAAGCGGCAGTTATTGAGGTTTTTTAAATCATGACACTTGCCTTCCCTCACCCTCAATCCCTCTCCCGGAGGGAGAGGGAAGCAAAGCTCTTCTCCCTCTGGGAGAAGGGTGGGGATGAGGGAGGTAGTTTGGTGCAAAAGTTCTGTCATGTATTTTGGAAAGCTCAATAATCTCCATTCTGAATGGCCCCCACAGCGTGCCGCCACGCGAATCGGGTTAAACCATAGAAGTGATAGAATCTCTTCCATGTTAAACGAACGCGCACAGATCCTGCTCAGAACCCTGGTGGAACGCTATATCAGTGAAGGCCAGCCGGTCGGTTCCCGCGCGCTGCAACATTATTCCGGCCTGGACGTCAGCCCGGCTACGATCCGCAACGTGATGGCCGACCTGGAAGAAATCGGCCTGGTCAGCAGCCCGCACACCTCGGCAGGACGCGTCCCGACCGGCCTGGCGTACCGGCTGTTCATCGACACGATGCTGGTCACCAGGCCGCCGGACGATGCGCATATCCAGAAAATGGAGCACCAGTTACAGCCAGCCAATCCGTCGCGACTGATCGCGCAGGCATCGAACATGCTCTCGGAACTGACACAGTTTGCCGGCGTGGTCGCCACGGCGAGACGCAGCGCGATCACGGTGCGCCAGATCGAATTCCTGCGGCTCGGCGAAAAACGCGTGCTGCTGATTATCGTGATGCCGGACGGCGAAGTCGAGAACCGCGTGCTGCTGATGGAAAAGGATTACACCCAGCCGCAGCTCACCGAGGCAGGCAATTTTCTCAACCAGCATTACATCGGTTGCAGCTTTTCGCATATCCGCGAAAAGCTGCGCAACGAGCTGCGCCAACTGCACCAGGACATGAGCGCGCTGATGGCGGCTGCGCTGGCGGCAGGCGATGAAGCTGCCGCAAAAAAATCGGAAGATTACGTCATTAGCGGCGAACATCACCTGCTGCATGTGCAGGATTTTTCCGCCGACATGAATCGCTTGCGCGGCCTGTTCAGCCTGTTCGAAAAAAAGACCGAGCTGCTGCAATTGCTTGACGCCAGCCGGCGCGGTCAAGGCATCCATATTTTTGTCGGCAGCGAGTCCGGCCTCGCCTCGCTCGAAGAGTGCAGCGTCATCACCGCCCCTTACTCCGCCGACGGGCAGGTAGTCGGCACGCTCGCGGTAGTCGGCCCGAAACGCATGGATTATGAACGAGTGATCCCGATCGTCGACATCACGGCACGCTTGCTGGGCAACGCGCTGTCGCAAAACTGAGACTCCATGATCTACCAGCCTGAACCCGCTTTCACCCACGGCACACCAGAACAAACCGGCATCCTGCTGGTCAATCTCGGCACGCCGGATGCGCCGACGCCGGATGCGGTGCGCGCCTATCTGAAAGAGTTTTTGAGCGATCCGCGCGTCGTGGAAATGCCCAAGGCAATCTGGTGGTTCATTCTCAACGTCATCATCCTCAACACGCGCCCGAAAAAATCCGCCGCGAAATATGCGTCGGTGTGGCTGCCGGAAGGCTCACCGTTGCGTGTCTATACCGAAAAGCAAGCCTCGCTATTGCAGGGCTATCTGGGCGAGCGCACCAAGGCGGCATTTGTCGTGGACTATGCGATGCGCTATGGCAATCCCTCGATCCCCGGCGTGTTGCGCAAGCTCAAGGAACAGAACTGCCAGCGCATCCTGGTCGTGCCGATGTACCCGCAATATGCCGCCAGCACCACCGCGACGGTCTGCGACATCGTGTTCGGCGAACTGCAACAAATGCGCAACATCCCCGCGCTGCGCATCATCAAAAGTTTTGGCGACCACCCCGGCTACATCAAAGCGCTGGCGGGCAACATCAACGGCTACTGGATGAAACATGGCCGCCCGGAAAAACTGCTGATGAGTTTTCACGGCCTGCCGCGCGACACACTCGACAAGGGCGACCCCTACCACTGCGAGTGCCACAAGACCGCGCGCCTGCTGGCTCAACAGCTCGGCTTGCAGCCCGAGCAATACGCCGTCAGCTTCCAGTCGCGCTTCGGCAAAAAGGATTGGCTCGAACCCTACACCACCGCGATGCTGAAGAAACTCGGCGCGCAAAAAACCAGGCGCCTGGACGTGGTCTGCCCCGGCTTCACCGCCGACTGTCTGGAGACGCTGGAAGAAATCGCGCAGGAAGGCAAAGAAGATTTCCAACATGCGGGCGGCGGCGAATACCACTACATCCCCTGCCTCAACGACCGCAACGACTGGATACATGCGCTCACCGGTCTGGTGCTGGACAACCTGCACGGCTGGCTGATTGAGCCGGATGCCGCAGAGTTGAATACTTACTAATTTGCCTTTTCCAGATTCAATCTACCCTACAAACCACCCTGTTGCGCCCCTCTCTCTTGGCTTGATGCAGCGCTTCATCCGCCAGGCCAATGAATTTCTCGGCCAATACATCGATATCTTTTCCTGCAGCTTCTGCTGCCAGTATGGAAATCCCGATGGAAATAGTAACCTGGATACTCTCGCCTGATATTGTCTGAAAAGGATGCGCTGACATCGCGGAGCGCACCCGTTCGGCGATGTCGCAGGCCTGGGCAAGGTCGGTTTGCGGCAACAGCACGATGAACTCCTCGCCACCATAACGCGCAATGACATCGTTGGCGCGAAGCTGCAATTTAATCAAGCCGGCGACATTGCGCAGCACCTTATCCCCCGACTGGTGGCCAAACGTGTCGTTGATGCGTTTGAACTTGTCTACGTCCAGGAACATGCAAGTCAGCGGCAAAGCATGACGTTGCGCATGGGTAACTTCCTCCAGGCAACGGCTCTCGAAATAACGGCGGTTGTTGACGCCGGTAAGCGTGTCAGTTAATCCCACCCGTTTAAGGCGATCATGATTCAGGGCATTTTCCAGGCAGATCGCAAAGATCGTCGCCAGACGCTCCAGAAAATCTGTGCCATGCCCGCTGGCAAAACGCTCCGCTGTGCAACTACCCAAATTGATGCTGCCCGCCAGCTCGCCCTGGCTCATGATCGGCAGCAACGCCACCGATACACATCCAGCCGCCGGTTTAAGTATCGCACCATGCCGCAGTGCGTCGAAAGCCCCAAGAAAAGGCCGGAAGTTCTCGCCATACAGCTTCAGCAGCACATCTGCACTTTCCAGCAAAACCAGGCCAGCCGTTTGCGCCTCCCCCTTATTGCTCTCTTCCAGAATACGCGTGATTTCATATTCCTGATCGATCAGCGCCAGCGTCACCGCGTCATGGTCAAAAACAGCCTTGAAAGAGCGCAGTAATATCTGAATCAATTCTTCCAGCGAGCGTGTGCCGATCAAGCGCCGCTCAAACTGGTCAAAACGGCGCATTTTCTGCTCGTTCAGACGTGCCTCGGCAAGCAGCGTTTGCAATTGCTCACGCAAGTTGCGATTTTCTATTTGCAGCGAAGTTTCCATGCGCATAAGTGAACCTCAACAAATCAATTTTTACCCGGCCATGACCGGCCATCAGTGCGGCATCACCGTGGCGGATGCCTGTTTTCTCCTGATGATTTCATTGCGCATTTCCCGGAATTGTTCATGGGTTTCATGCTCGATAAAAATCTTCCCAACCAGCGGCGGAATCCACACCCCGGGAACACTATCGCCGTGGTAAACGATCCGTGTTTGTCCGCCTTCATCGAACAGTTGCGTCGTGCCTTCCATCTTGCGCATATTACCGCTGATCAGGTGCGACTGGATTTTATCGAACTGAACCAGACGCATTTCCCGTGTCGACTCGAACGGGAATTTTACCGGGCCATAGCTTGCAGAGCCGCGCTGAAAAATTTTCAGCGTATCTCCGGAGGCAGCGAGTACCTTGCTCTCCTTCAGGTTGGAAACAAACTCGGCCATATGCTCAAAATCGGTCAATACTGCCCAGGTCTCCTGCCGGGTAGCCGGAACAACAAGGCTCAGATCAACGCTTACGTTCTCCCCGGCGATCTGCACCTTGACCTCATCACCCTGCTGCGGCTCTGCAAATGCAGGTGCGATGAACAGCGCCAACCAGATAAACAGCAGGAAGATATTTTTTTTCATTGGCATGCAGAGCGGTGATTTCTTCAGATATGCAATCTTCCAACAGTCGAGTTTTAATGCTACCAGTTTTTCATCTTATTGAGCGATTGAACAAGCCATTCCATGCCAGCAATCTCCGTCAAAGGAATCACATTGGGTGCTGCTGATTATATAGCGCGGAAAAACGGAGTAATATTCGTAGCTATTAGGATGCACAACAGCGCCTGTATGATTCCACCAAAACACCAATTGCCAACATGACAGACATCATGGCGCGCAAGCGTACAGAAGCCAAAGCTCAAGAAATAGAGTGCCAGTTGAAGGCCACGCTCAATGCGATTCCAGACTTGTTATTCGAGGTGGGTCTGAGCGGACGCTACTACGATTATTACACCTCGCGCCCCGAATTGCTGGCGGTGCCTCCCGAAGCATTCCTCGGCAAAACCGCACAGGAGTTTCTCTCGCCCGAAGCTGCCAACGTGGCCACGCAGGCATTGCATGAGGCCAATGAAAAAGGGACTTCTCTGGGCAAGCAGATCAAGCTGAAACTTCCCAAAGGCACAATGTGGTTTGAACTCTCGATAGCCCGCAAGCCGGTTGCCGCCGGAGATGAGCCTCGTTTCATCGTGTTGTCGCGCGACATCACCGAACGCAAAAAACTGGAAAAAGAAATTCAGCAGCAGCGCAACGAGATGGAGGAGTTGCAAAAACTGCATGTCGCCTCGATGACCACCGCAGCGATCGCCCATGAATTGAATCAACCGCTGCTGGCCATCGCCAGCTATAGCCAAGCCGCGCTGATAATGCTGCAAGCCGGAAAACCCAATCTCGATAAAGTCCGCAAAGCCATCGAAGGCAGCGAACAGCAGGCACATCGCGCCGGAAAAGCAATCCGCGAACTGCTCAACTTTTTAAGCCTGAAAGAATTCACCAGCGAAGCGTTCGACCTCAACCGGGAAATCGTCGATGTCCTGAACGCCGAGAAGACGGAGCATGAAATGCAGTTTCATTCGATACTTAAACTGGAACAGCAGCTCCCGTTGGTTCTGGCCAACCGCTCCCACGTACAAAGGGTGCTGCGCAATCTGCTGCGCAACGGCATCGAGGCGATGCAGCAGGCCGGCGTGCCGCTACCATCCATTACCGTGATCGTGCGCACGATCAAGGACGAAGGTGTTGCCCAGATAACGATCATCGACAATGGGCCGGGCCTCAAAAAAGAAGCTATCCACCGCCTGTTCGAGCCATTCTTCACCAGCAAGCCCAACGGCATCGGCATGGGCCTCGCGATCAGCCGCTCGCTGATCGAGACGAACGGCGGCCAGCTCTGGGTCGACCCGCAGGAAGGCCCCGGCGCCACGTTTCACCTTACCTTGCCCTTCGCCACATGAATACGGAAGCCAAAGTATTCGTCGTCGATGATGACGCGGCGGTGCGCGATTCGCTCTCGATGCTGCTGGAAGCAACCGGCCATACCGTCGTAGCGTTTTCCAGTGCGATGGGTTTTCTCGAGGCCTGCGCTCGCTGCTCAAATGGATGCGCCATTCTCGATCTGAGCATGCCAGACATGGACGGCCTGGCATTGCAGGAAGAGATGTTGCGGCGCGGCATACGGATGCCGGTGATCTTCCTTTCCGGGCATGGCACAGTCCCGGCAACGGTGCGCGCGATAAAGGCAGGCGCAATGGATTTTCTGACCAAGCCAGTGGATGGAAGCGTGTTGCTGGTCCGCGTACAGGATGCCTTGCGGGAATGTTCGCGCCTGCAACAACACGACAAGACATCCCACTCCAACGCCTCACTGCTGACAACGCTTACCGACCGCGAGCTGGAAGTTATGATGCTGGTCGTCGCGGGGCACACCAGCAAGGATATCGCACAACATCTCACCATCAGCTACCGGACGGTGGAAATTCACCGCGCCCATATCATGCATAAAACTGGCGCAACCAACCTGCTGGAGCTCGCCCGTCTGGCCGGAGAAACCTGATTGCCATAAGCGCTCTGTGCCCGGCCTAGCAGCTAATGGACAGCAGCTCCTCCAACGCCGGGAAAAGCTCTCTTTCCTCGAAACGGACATGTGCCGACAGGCGCTCGCCAAAAAGCGTCAACGCCTGCGCATCGTTTTTCCGCAGATCATCGAGCAGTACGCGCAACTCTTGATGCTCCGCCAGGGTGCGCTGCACCAACTGCTGTTTTTCCGCGCTGTCCAGCAGCGGCAGGAATGTCTGCTCTTCGATCTGAAAGTGCGGCTCCAATTCGTCGGCAAATGCCTGGAGCACCCGCTGACAGACCTTGTGCACCTGCTCCGCATCGCCCGGTTGCGCCGCCCGCCCGCATGCCTTCGCCAACGTAAGCGCGGTGTGGTGTTCACGCGACAGCGGCTGCAAGGTTACGCTTCTCTTCATACGAACCTCAAACAGGGGTTATCACAAAGACTTCAGGATCGTCGCCATGTTCCAGCAGGATACTGCGCACCCGCTCCTGCCACAGCTGCCGGAACTCGGCAGTTTCCTGCGGGGTTGCGATATTGTTTATGCAAGCGGCAATCAGCACGGATACGCGCGGCGAAGACGGCACCCGTTGCAGGTTGGATACCGCACTGACGGACTGGTTTGTATCCAGCCGCGTGAAGCGCATCTCTGCCGTCATCTCGACCGAAAAAAATAGTTTCCTGCGCCGGTCAAAACGCCCGGCCAGCCCCTTGAAGCCTGTGTCGGATGTGGCGCCGGTCAGCATGCTGACGACATTCGCGATGACGCCGGTTACGCCGCTCGTAATATCCTGGCTGAATTCCACCTTGATGTCGCCGCGCACCGGCATTTTATCGGGATAGAGCGCAGCCAGCGCCCGGCGGGTTGCGCAGTAAGCGGAAGCGACGGTCGGACAGGAGTGGCCGGCCAGCTTTACCGCATCAAGATAGCCATATTGCAACACTCCGCCCTCGGCCGCGCCGAGGAATTCGGCCAGCGGATCGTACAAGCTGATACCGGGGACCGCGTCATAAAAATCCGGATAATTCATTTAAGTGCACCTCTAAAAATCCACATTTCATCCCAACTGCTGCGTTGCGTAAAAAATTTCTTGCTTACATATCACACATATGCGGCGCGGCAAAATTTTTTCCGCGCCTTGCATTTGGGCGAACTCTGAATTTCTAGAGGTGCCCTTAATCAAGCTCCAAAAAACAAACAGAAATCAGCGCGCGCGCAAACAGAACGGCAGGTAGCGCAGCACCCAGGGCGCGAAGCATAACAGCCAGACGGCGGCGGCAGCCAGATACAACCCTGTCATGGCCTGCACAGGCAGCATGTCCGCCGACACGCGCAATACCGCAGCGAGCTGCATTCCGGCAAACATCAGCTTGGTCGCGGCATCCGCCTGTATCGGCCTACCGGAATGCCCGAGCGTAACGCGCGTGGACATGCCGATCAGCAATGTGGCGAAATAGCCGATTGTCAGCGCATGCAACGGCGCAAGCCCCCAGATATGCGTTTCACCGTGGCTGGTCAGCAACGCCAGGCTTTGCGCCGTGAACAGCAGCATCGCGATGCCCAGCCAGGCAAAGCCGATGTGCAGCACGGCGAGCATCGGGTTATGCAGGTTGCGGCGTATTCCCCAGACATAGGTCAGATAAAGCGCCGCAATCGCCAGCGGCGCATCGCATAACCACAGCCAGGCGGCAGCCTCGGCCAGTTGCAGCACCCCATGCGCCACGCTGCCCGCCAGCATTACCCACCATGCCCAGAAAGGGCGCGGCACCAGCGGATCCTGCAACGCAGTGCTGGTGAAGAACGGGATCATGCGGTGCGCCACGCTGGCGAATACCGGCAGCAGGAACAGCCATATCCCGCCCTGCAGCGCAACGCGCAGCCACGCCGGATTGTCATTCAGCAACCAGATCGCATAGGTGGCAACGCAGCACCAACCGATACCGAGCGCGACAAAGATGGCTTGGGGATGGCGCTTGTCCGGATTGGCGGTATCGAGCAGCACACGCAGCAACGCGCTCAGCGCAACACCCCACCCGGCCAACGTGAAGAAGGTGGCAATCAGCAGCACATAGCGGCCGGTAAACAAGCCGGCATAAAAACCGGCCGCCCCCAGCATCAGCAGCACGAACGCAGGCACATAACGCCGCGCCGGTATTTCCCGTCCGCCCATCCAGCGCGGAAACGTGGTCATCAAGAAACCGAACATGAAGAACGGGAACAGCACATAGATCATCAAGTAACCATGTGCGGCAACGGGAATGACTGGCCAGTCCACGGGATGGCCGACAATGCCGTAGCGCGTCGCCATCTCGACTGACCACCATAGCATCGCGGCAAGAGTTTGCAGCGCGCCGCCGAAGAACATCACGCGGTGCGGTGCGGAGGTAAAGATACGCCAGTGTTCTGAAATTGACATGGTTTGCATGGGGGTTAGATTGGATGTTTTGCCAGTATTACCTGTGCGCTTCACCCCACCCTCTTTCCTGCCTGTGGTGGGCGGCTTTTGCACTGCCCTGCCCGCGTTTTTTTGCACAACGGCAGCAGGGATTCTTCCAGCATCTTGCCATCCTTCACCAGATCGGCCAATGAAACCCGGCGCAACACCTCGAAGAATGCGGCTCGCGCCCGCAGCAGAACGCTGGTCAACTCGCATGCGCCGGAAATGACACACTGATTCTTGGTATCGCCAAAACATTCCACCAGATCGAAGTTATCCTCGGTCGCGCGCAGCACTTCTTCGACGGTAATGCTCTGTGGCGGACGCGCCAGACAAACGCCGCCGTTGCGCCCGCGTGTACTTACAATCAAGCCCGCCTTGGTCAACTGGTGCGATATCTTGACCAGATGATTCTTGGAAATCGCGAACCGGTCGCTGACCTCCTGAATCGTAACCGGCTCGTCCATTCGCAGCGACAGGTACATCAACAGCCTCAAACCAAGGTCGGTGTATTTGGTCAGTTTCATGCTTGTATTGGCCTGCACCTATTTAACATGTGCAAATCATACATGTTTTGTTGTATAGTGCCATAACTTTCCATTTCCATAAACCGGCACAACGGCAGCCATGCCATACACATTACGATAAGGACAGCGACATGAATACCATTGCAGAATTTATGACCCATGACCACAAGGCTTGCGACAACGAGTTCGCCGACGCGGAACAGGCCGCATTCGATGGCGACTGGTCCAAGACCGAAGCCAGCTTCAATGCCTTCCGCAACGACATGGCGCATCATTTCCGCATGGAAGAAGAAGCGCTGTTCCCCACCTTGCAGTCCGCCGGCGGCCCCTCCGGCCCGGTGCAAATGATGCTGATGGAACATGTGCAGATGAACGACCTGATCGCGGATATGGCTGCGGCAGTGGCCGAGAAAGATGAAGACAAATACCGGGGCCTGTCGGAAACCCTGCTGATCGTGATGCAGCAACACAACCACAAGGAAGAGCAGATTCTTTATCCGATCGCGGATCATATCCTGTCGGCACAACGCGAATCCGTTCTCGAGCGCATGCAGGCAGTTTGAACAGCAATGCCGGTTGAAACAATACAAAAAATCGATGTACGCTGGCTGCCGCCGCCCGAGCCTTTCGAGCGCATCATGCGCGCGTTGCAGACACTCCCCGCCGGAGCCAGCCTGCAAGTGCTGATCCATCGCGAGCCCTACCCGCTTTACGAGGCACTGCGCGATTCCGGCTATGTCTGGCAAACCACCGCGCTCGGGGATGACGACTTTGAAATCCTGATCAGCCGCGCCGCATGAAACTCGCCTCGCTCAGCACCGATCAGGCCCCGCCGATTTTTATACCGCTGCGCTTCTTTGCCGTCGCGCCGCTATTTATGATATTGGCTGCGCTGCTGCTGGCGACCAGCAACGGCAACCCGTTTTCCGACATCCACTCTCCGGCGCTGCTCGCCGCCACCCATTGCATCACGCTGGGCTTCGTCGCAATGACGATGCTGGGCGCGATACAGCAGATCCTGCCGGTCATGATCGGCAGCACGATGCCGGCGCCCGCGCCGGTGGCATGGCTCACACTGCTGTCATTAACGCTGGGGACGCTGTTGCTGTCTTCCGGTTTCATGCTGGGCAAGGCGGAATTGCTCAACCTGGCCTGGCCGTTGCTGGGGCTGACTTTTCTGGTGTTCATCGGCGCCAGCCTGGTCAGTCTGACGCGCGCCGCAGCGCGGAACGTGACCAAGGCTGCGGTGCTGCTCGCGCTGTTCGCGCTGACCGGAGCGATCACACTGGGCGCGCTGCTGGCCAGAGGCTACGCCACTGGCCTCGCGCTGGACTACCTCCGCCTGGCGGCCGCGCATATCAGCCTGGCATTGGGCGGCTGGGTGATGCTGCTGATTGTCGGCGTGTCCTATCAGGTCGTGCCGATGTTCCAGATCACGCCCCCTTACCCAAAGCGGCTGACCGAAACCCTGGCTCCGGCGATATTCGCCGTCCTGCTGATCAACTTGGCAATACTGTTGCTCGAACCGGCGTCGCGCTGGCCGGGATTCATTGCGGAAAGCCTGTTCTGGCTGCTGTCCGGTTGCTTCGCCGTGGTGACCCTCAGGCTGCAAAACCAGCGGAAACGCCGCATTGCCGACGCCACGCTGAGCTTCTTCCAGTTGGGCATGTTCTCGCTGCTGCTGGCCGCATTGTTTTCGCTTGCCTCGTTCATCCCGTCAACCGCCTTCGCCCAACCGAGGCTGTTGTCCGCAATCGCGTTCCTGCTGGGCTTCGCGATGTCGCTGATTCAGGGCATGCTGTACAAGATCATCCCGTTCCTGGTGTGGTTCCACCTGTTCCGTGGTGGGCCAAGCGCGACCAAGGTCGGCATCCCGAATGTGAAGGAGGTCATCCCGGAGCGCTGGATGTGGCGGCATCTGTGGCTGCATGGCGCCACCATATTAGCGGCGCTGCTGGCATCCGGCTGGGATGCTGCGGTATGGCTGCTTGCGCTCGGACTATTGCTGCAAGGGCTGTTGCTCGGCTATGCGGTGTTTACCGGCATTGCGGTTTACCGGCGCACGCTGCGAAAGATCGAACAGGCATCGCGATGAGCTTCCTGCTATTCAAGACCCTGCATGTCTCCTGCGCGGCACTCAGCTTCACGCTGTTTTTCCTGCGCGGCATCTGGAGTTTCAACGACTCGCCGATCATGCGCCAGCGCTGGGTCGAGGTGGTGCCGCATGTTGTGGATACGCTGCTGCTCGCCAACGCGCTTGCGCTGGCTTTCACGATCGAGCAATACCCGTTCGTGGATACGTGGCTGACCGCAAAATTCTTCGGCCTGCTGCTGTACATCATGCTGGGCTCCGTCGCGCTGACCCCCGGCAGAAGCAAGGCCATCCGCATCGCTGCATGGCTGGCGGCGCTGGCGGTATTCATCTATATCGTGCTGGTCGCCGCGACGCACAACCCGCTACCATTCATCCATTAAGGAATACAACATGATTTCGTTTGCATCCGCAGAAGCCGCTCCCAGTTTCGATCACCCGCTGGAAATGCTGCACGCCTGCCACGGCAAGATCCAGCGGCAGCTCGGCACGCTGCAAAAACTGGCTGCCCATCTGCCCGAGCACGGTTGCGACCAACAAGCGCAACAAGCCGCACAGAGCATCCTGCGCTACTTCGATACTTCCGGACAATTCCATCATCAGGACGAGGAAGAGAATTTATTCCCGACACTGCTTGCGCTGGACATCCCGGACAAGGCCCAGGTAAAAAAACTGATCGAGCGCCTGCTCGGCCAGCATGTCGTCATGTTTGCTGCCTGGGATGAAACGCGTGCGGTACTGGTGAAGCTTGCCGAAGGAATAAACACGCCGCTGCCGGAAGAACTGACCGGGAAACTGATCAACACCTACACTAGGCACATCTACTTCGAAGAAACCGAACTGCTGCCGCTTGCCGCGCACCTGCTCAGCCCCGGGCAAATCGTCGAACTGGGAAGAAGCATGGCCGAACGGCGCGGCGCAAAATTCCCTCTGCCCCCCGCCTGATTCCAAGCCTGCAAAACAGAGCGCTCTCTGAGGAGAGGGCGCCCAATCGCAGGTGGCAGTTACGCTTTACCCATATGACCCGTCACCTTGACAGGCGCGGGCTGCTTCTTGGGTTTTTTCGCTTCCTTGGTTTTGCGTTGCTGTCCTTTAGCCATGATCGTTCTCCTTGGGTTGTTGCGCGTGCATGATAATACATTCAGGCGTCAGTTCAACTTGGTTTTTCCGCCCACTGCGACGGCGATCCAGCCACCAGGCGAACAACGGAAGCAGCAGGATACCACCCGGAACGATCAGCGGTATCAGGTAAGGGCTCAAACCGGACAAAGCGCGCAAGTTGCGCTGCAAGACTGCACGATCTTCGGCGTTCCATTGCCCGCCATTGCGGCGCTTCATTAAAATAGGGATCAAGCCATGCACCTGAGAAAGTTCGTTACGGATATACGAACGCTGGCTTTCATGAATCGAACGCACTGCGGCCCACTTTCCCTGCAATGGTGAAATAGTTTTTCTGCGCGGTAATTGTCTCATGCGTCTGGGCGATATTTGAACCGGCTCTTGATGAAGCGAACAAAAGACTATTATTGCACAAAAGGATATGGCGAATTTATATACCGCCACACCTGCCCTGCCCGGCAAACACCCTGCCGACATATCGCGACACTAAGTGTGTTAAGGCCATGTTAAGTACGTTGACAAACACCTGGCAAGGTGGTTTTATGCACACACAAGCAAGCCCGGTTTAGTTTAGTGACATCACCCGTTACATGACAAAAGGAGGCCGTGAAATGCAAGTCACACGAAGGCAATTCTTCAAGATTTGTGCGAGCGGGCTGGGCAGTTCCAGCTTGGCGATGCTGGGGTTCGCACCCGGCGAAGCACTGGCGGAAACGCGCAATTTCAAGCTGGCGCGCACCACCGAAACCCGCAACACCTGCCCGTATTGTTCAGTGGGCTGCGGCATTCTGATCTACGGCCTGGGCGACAAAGCCAAGAACGTCCACACAAAAGTCATCCACATTGAAGGCGACCCGGATCATCCGGTGAATCGCGGCACACTCTGCCCCAAAGGCGTCGGCCTGCTGGATTTCGTGCAAAGCCCCAACCGCCTCAAGCATCCGGAATATCGCGCACCCGGCAGCAAGGAATGGAAGCGCATATCCTGGGACGAGGCCTTTACGCGCATCAGCAAGCTGATGAAGGAAGACCGGGACAAGAATTTCATCGACAAGAACAAGGATGGCGTCACGGTAAACCGCTGGGTGTCCACGGGCTTTCTGGCCGCCTCCGCCTCCAGCAACGAATCGGGCTACATCACCCACAAAGTGGTGCGCAGCTTGGGGATGCTCTCATTCGACAATCAAGCACGCGTATGACACGGACCTACGGTGGCAAGTCTTGCCCCTACGTTCGGCCGCGGTGCGATGACCAATCATTGGGTCGACATAAAGAATGCCGATCTTGTCCTGATCATGGGCGGCAACGCCGCCGAAGCACACCCTTGCGGTTTCAAATGGGTAACTGAAGCCAAAGAAAAACGCCAGGCCAAGCTCATTGTCGTAGACCCGCGCTACACGCGCTCCGCCGCAGTATCGGATTTTTACGCGCCGATCCGCACCGGCTCCGACATCGCCTTTCTCGGCGGGCTGATCAACTACCTGCTCAGCAACGACAAGATTCACCATGAGTATGTGAAGAATTACACCGACTTCAGCTTTCTGGTGAAGGACGAGTTCAAGTTCGAGAACGGCATTTATTCCGGCTATGATCCGGAGAAACGCAAGTACGATAAGTCCACCTGGGGCTACCAGATGGGCAAAGATGGCTTCGTCGTCACCGACCCGACGCTGGAAAACCCGCGCTGTGTGTATCAGATGATGAAGGCGCATTACTCGCGCTACACCCCGGAAGTGGTCTCCAACATCTGCGGCACACCCAAGGATGCCTTCCTGAAAATCTGCGAGATGATTGCGGAAACTTCCAAGCCGGACAAGGCGATGACGATCATGTACGCCTTGGGCTGGACGCAACACTCGCAGGGCTCTCAGATCATCCGCACCGGCGCGATGGTGCAGTTGCTGCTGGGCAACATCGGCGTGGCTGGCGGCGGCATCAATGCCCTCAGAGGCCACTCCAACATTCAGGGGCTGACCGATCTGGGCCTGATGACCAACCTGCTACCGGGTTACATGACGCTGCCCAGCGAAGCCGAACAGGACTACAAGGGTTATGTCGAGAAACGTGCTCTGAAACCGCTACGCCCGGGGCAGATGAGCTACTGGCAGAACTACGGCAAATTTTTTGTCAGTAACATGAAAGCCTGGTTCGGCGATGCTGCAACCCAGGACAACAACTTTTGCTACGACTGGCTGCCCAAGCTCGACAAGAACTATGACATCCTGCAAGTGTTCGAGAACATGAACCAGGGCAAGGTCAACGGCTACATTTGCCAGGGCTTCAATCCGCTCGCATCGGCGCCGTGCAAGGTCAAAATTTCCGGCTCGCTGGCGAAGCTCAAGTACCTCGTCGTGATCGATCCGCTGGCGACCGAAACCTCCGAGTTCTGGCAGAGCCACGGCGTGTACAACGAAGTGGATCCGAGCAAGATACAGACCGAAGTATTCCGCCTGCCTTCCACCTGTTTCGCGGAAGAGGATGGCTCTCTGGTCAGCTCCAGCCGCGTGCTGCAATGGCACTGGAAAGCCACCGAACCACCGGGCGAGGCGAAAACCGACCCTGAAATCATGGCGGGTATTTTCCTCAAACTGAAGGAGATGTACAAAAAGGACGGCGGCGCTTTCCCCGACCCCATCCTGAACCTGACCTGGAAACATCGCCAGCCGAATTCGCCTTCTCCCGAGGAACTGGCAAAGGAGTTTTCCGGCAAGGCATTGAAGGATGTGACCGACCCGAAGGATGCGACCAAGGTGCTGGTAAAAACCGGCGAACAGTTGAACGGCTTCGCGGAATTGCGCGATGACGGCTCCACCTCGTGCGGTTGCTGGATCTTTGCTGGCAGTTGGTCGGAGAAGGGTAACCTGATGGCGCGGCGTGACAACTCCGATCCGTTCGGCATCGGGCAAACGCTGAACTGGGCCTATGCCTGGCCGGCAAATCGGCGCGTCCTCTATAACCGCGCATCCTGCGATCTCAACGGCAAACCCTACGACGCCAGGCGCAAGCTGATCGGATGGGACGCCGCCGCAGGCAAATGGACCGGCTCGGACATTCCGGACATCAAGGCCGACTCCGCGCCTGAAGAAGGCATCAGCCCGTTCATCATGAACCCGGAAGGCGTGGCGCGCTTCTTCGCGATCGACAAGATGGCGGAAGGGCCTTTCCCGGAGCACTACGAACCGATGGAATCGCCGCTCGACAACAATCCGCTGCATCCGAACAATCCGCTGGCACGAGCCAACCCTGCGGCGCGGGTGTTCAAGGATGATTGGGAGACGTTCGGCAAGGCGGACAAATACCCTTATGTCGCGACCACCTACCGGCTCACCGAGCACTTCCACTTCTGGACCAAGCACTCGAAGCTGAATGCGATCATGCAGCCGGAACAGTTCGTCGAAATCGGCGAGGAGATGGCCAAAGAGAAAGGCATCAAGGCCGGCGATCGTGTCGTGGTGAAATCCAAACGCGGGTTCATCGTTGCCGTGGCCGTCGTCACGAAGCGCCTAAAAACGCTGACCGTGGCGGGCAAGAAAGTCCATACCGTGGGCATTCCGATCCACTGGGGCTTCATGGGGCTGGCCAAGAACGGCTACATCACCAACACCCTGACTCCTTTCGTGGGCGACGCTAACACCCAGACGCCTGAATTCAAATCGTTCCTCGTGAACGTTGAGAAAGCATAGGAGGGTGACATGGCACTGCAATCATTAGACATCAAAGCCCGTTCCGCCACGACGACGCCTTCTCCCTCAGTACGCGAAACGCTGGAAGTGGCGAAGCTCATCGATATTTCCAAATGCATCGGCTGCAAGGCATGTCAGGTAGCCTGCATGGAATGGAACGATTTGCGCGACGAGATCGGCACCAATGTCGGTGTGTACGACAACCCGGCCGATCTCACCGCCAAATCCTGGACCGTGATGCGCTTCTCCGAAGTTGAAGTAGAAGCGGGCAAGCTGGAATGGCTGATCCGCAAGGACGGCTGCATGCACTGCGCAGACCCGGGCTGCCTCAAGGCCTGCCCGGCGCCCGGCGCGATCATCCAGTACAGCAACGGCATCGTCGATTTCCACGAGGAATACTGCATCGGCTGCGGCTATTGCATCACCGGTTGTCCGTTCAACGTGCCACGCATCTCCAAGACGGACAACAAGGCGTACAAATGCACGCTGTGCTCGGATCGTGTCGGGGTGGGGCTGGAGCCGGCCTGCGTCAAGACCTGCCCCACTGGCGCAATCACATTCGGCGCCAAGGAAGATATGATCCACCGCGCCGAAGGCAGGGTCGCCGACCTCAAGGGTCGCGGCTATGCGAACGCCGGACTATACGACCCGCAAGGGGTGGGTGGCACGCATGTGATGTATGTGCTGCAGCACGCCGACAAGCCGGGGCTGTACAGCGGCCTGCCGAAGGATCCTTCCATCAGCTCGATGGTCTGTCTGTGGAAGGGCATCACCAAGCCGTTGACTTCGTTCGCAATCGGCCTGGTTGCGTTGGGCAGCCTGTTCCATTACATCACCAAAGGGCCCAATGAGGTCTCGAACGACATCGAAAAGGAGTTCGAAGAATGAAACGCGATCCCAAAGACCTGATCCGCTACACCGCCCCCGAACGCGCCAACCACTGGGTGGTCGGGATGGCCTTCATCCTTCTGGCACTGTCCGGCCTGGCCTTCTTCCACCCGGCGTTCTACCCGCTGAGCCAGTTCTTCGGCGGCGGCGTATGGGCACGCATCCTCCACCCCTTCATCGGAGTGGTGATGGCGCTGTCTTTTGTCGCGATGTTCTTTCGCTTCTGGAAACTGAACCTCATCACGCCGGCCGACAAGGAATGGCTGGGGCGCATCGGCGAAATGGTGAACGGCGATGACCACAACATGCCGGCAGCAGGCAAGTACAACGGCGGGCAGAAGCTGCTGTTCTGGCTGCTAGTATGCTGCATCGCGCTGCTCGCGGTGTCCGGCCTCGTTATCTGGCGCGCCTATTTCTCCGCCCTGTTCCCGATCGGCATGATCCGCTTCGCTTCGCTGATGCACGCGATGGTGGCGGCAGGAATGATCTGCCTGATCATCGTTCACGTTTACGCCGCGATCTGGACCCGGGGCACGATCCGCGCGATGCTGTACGGCACGGTCAGCCGTGCCTGGGCAAAACAGCACCACTCGGCATGGTTCCGGCAGATCACCGGTGGAGGTAAATGAATACCGAAACGCGTGTCCTTGAGCCCGGCCAGATCGAAGCGCCGGCCGGGCAAATACCCTTTCTCCGTCTGGCTCGGCCCGATGTTTTCAAACAACGGGCTGAGCGCTTGCTGCAACTTTCCCTGGGGGATTCTCAGGGGGGACATTCCATCGGCGGTTACCTGGCGCTTTTAGCCACACTGGCACAAGCACAGCAGCAAGCGCTGGATCATTTTCCGGCGGCGCCGTTACCCACTCCCGAACAGCAGGCATTATGCCGCGAGCATGGCATGCCGGTGCTCGGCGCCCAAGCCTGGCCCAGAGACCCGTCTTGGCGCGGCGTGCTGAAAACGATCTTGCAGCACATGGCGGCTGCCCCGCTCACTGCCCCCGCAAGCGCGGTTGTCGCCCGTTTGATGCAGACTGGCGGTACCGAGCTGGAAAGCATCGCCAGCAAGCTGCTGGCTGGCGACCTGTCTGATGTCGACGCACAGGACATGCCGTTTGTCGCCGCCGCATTGCAGGTTTATTGGGTGCGCATGGCGGCAGAACTGGGAGAACATGCCTTTGGAAAGCTGGAGCAGGGCGGACTGTGCCCGGTGTGCGGCTCGCACCCGGTAGCAGGCATCGTGCGCGTTGGCGGAATGGAACAAGGGCTGCGCTACCTCTGCTGTTCACTGTGCGCGACGGAGTGGCACATGGTGCGCATCAAATGCAGCAACTGTGAATCCACCCACAAGATCAATTACTACACACTGGAAAATTCGAATGGCGCAGTCAAGGCAGAGAGTTGCAATGACTGCAACACTTACCTGAAACTGCTGTATCTGGAAAAAGACAGCCAGATGGAAGCGGTGGCCGATGACCTGGCCACCCTGGCTCTGGATGTGCTGATGGGCGAAACGGGCAAGGTGCGCGGCGGCCTCAATCTGTTTTTTCATCCGGGCAGCGCCCAAGTTTAATATTCAGGGAAGTTGAGTTTTTCAATTTAGGCTCATTTCATGTTAGAAGAGGCTCTTTGGTCAATTTGCGTTTTGCAAATGTTACAATGCGCAACTGTATTACAGAACCGCTGCGTGGATGCCTGCCTCTCTGGCGCCAACCCGCCATATCGCCTTACTTCGACTAATTTATAAAGGATCTATGACTATGAAGCATCTTCTTCCGATTGTTGCCCTGACTGCGATCAGCTTTACTACGGCGGCTGTAGCGCGCGAGGATCATGCCGCCGCTTCATCTGCGCAAGCTGCTCCTGCATCTACAACCATGCCGGGAGGACATCCTTCGATTCCAGCCAGCGCAATGCCTGAAGGACACCCTTCAACTCCAGCTCGTGTAATGCCTAAGGAGCACCCTTCGGTAGAAGCCACCGCAGCGCCGGATGCCTCGGCTGCGAATCTGCCAAATGAAGGCGAGGTTGTCGATTTTAAGGATGCGGGCGCCTATACCTATTTCGAGGTGACTTACAAGGACAAAACCCGCTGGCTTGCAGCCCCAAAAACGCCTGTAGCAAAGGGCTCAGTAATTCGCTATGGCAACGGATCGATGATGAATAACTTTCCCAGCAAATCGTTGAACAGAACCTTCTCTGAAATTATTTTTCTTGATCGGGTTGTGGTCGTGAGTTCCGGCGACAAGAAGTGAGTATCGGATAAAATGGCTGCACTACCCGAGATCAGGTGAAAGCCAAGCCGGCCTGGAAGTTGTCCTGTGGATGTGGCGGTGTGGCAAATGTCTTGATCTTCATGTTCTGCTTGGGCGCCTTGAAGAACAGCCATATCTGCCAGCGATCTTTATAGATCGCTGCACTGGCGTCAAGACCAGTGGTATTTGGTCAGAAATACCAGTATGCCCCCACTGTCCTCGCGGACAGTTTCGATGTGGCGCAACGCTTCCCATGTGCGCCCGTTTCAATCAGACAGGTGGTCTGACCCTTGTGAATACTCCGGTTCTATAGTGAGCTCCTCGGCCACTTCGAATTGGGTATTGTTTTTCATGTGGGCGGCGAAGAATACGCCGGAATCTATCCATTTTGCGAACAGCCGGTAGTCATTGTGACTCCGGTCATCCACCAAGATGGCGTCGGGTGCGAAAATTATTTCGCCAGGCAGTCCCGGTGTTGGCAACTTTGCCGATCTGCCCTTACACTTTTAATCCTGCCATAATTCGGCTCATTGAAAATTGTTTGGCAACTTTTATCTGATGGGAGTATAGCTTGTCCAATGACAAATCCATTCTTATCACTGGCGGAACAGGCTCGTTCGGTAAGGCCTTTGTCAAGGCCGTGCTGGAGCGTCATCCGGCAATTAAACGGCTGGTTGTTTTTTCGCGGGATGAGTTGAAGCAGTTTGAAATGGCTCAACAATTCCCTGAAACACGATACAAAGCGATCCGCTATTTTATTGGCGACATACGGGACGAATCCCGTTTGCGTCGCGCGCTGGAAGGCATTGATATAGTCATTCATGCTGCGGCACTCAAGCAAGTTCCGGTGGCGGAATATAACCCCTTTGAATGCATAAAAACCAACGTACTTGGCGCACAAAACCTGATCGAAGCATGCCTGGATACCGGCGTGCAACGCGTCGTAGCACTGTCCACTGACAAGGCGGCAGCGCCCATTAACCTTTACGGCGCAACCAAGCTCTGCTCAGACAAACTATTCATCGCCGCTAACAACATAATAGGCGGTCGCGATATCCGCTTTAGCGTAGTGCGCTATGGTAATGTAATGTGCAGCCGTGGCTCGGTAATCCCATTTTTTCTCGAAAAGCGCTCAAGCGGGATATTGCCTATTACCGATCCGGCCATGACACGCTTCAATATCAGCCTGCAAGAGGGGGTCGACATGGTGTTATGGTCGCTGGAAAATGCCTGGGGCGGCGAAGTGTTAGTGCCCAAAATACCGTCTTATCGAATCACTGATGTAGCCAAGGCTATCGGCCCGGAGTGTGATCATCAAATCATAGGCGTGCGCCCAGGCGAAAAAATCCATGAAGAAATGATTACTGCCAGCGATAGCTTTAACACGGTAGATATGGGTAAGTATTACGCCATTCTGCCGGCAGGGGCGAGATACACGATGCAGGATTATTGCAAAAGCACAGGAGCCAGACCAGTTGAACAAGGTTTCTGCTACAACAGCGGCAGCAATACACATTTCTTGACCGTGGATGAGTTGCGAGACTTGATCCATGCTCAGGTCAAGCCTATTCATAAAGCTTGACCGCATGAGTTCGATCCCTTATGGTCATCAGGATATTTCAGAAGCTGATATTCAATCAGTCACGGATGTGTTGCGATCGGGCTCTTTAACTCAAGGGCCAGCCATTCCCACCTTTGAAAGAGTCGTTGCCGGCTACTGCGGTGCACAGCATGCTGTTGCTGTTAACAGCGCTACATCAGCTTTGCACATTGCCTGCCTGGCGCTTGATGTGAAGCAGGGGGATGTTGTCTGGACCAGCCCAATCACATTTGTGGCCAGCGCCAACTGTGCGCTTTATTGTGGAGCGCGGGTCGATTTTGTTGATATCGATTCCCGTACTTACAACATAAACGTGGGGTGTCTGGCAGAAAAACTGGCGCACGCAGAAAAGAACGGCAATCTACCCAAGGTCGTAATCCCCGTGCATTTATGTGGGCAGCCATGCGACATGGCAGGCATTCATGCCCTCAGCCAGCGATATGGCTTCAAGATCATTGAGGATGCCTCACATGCTATTGGCGGCAAGTATCGTGGTGAACCTATCGGCAATTGCCGCTACAGCGACATTACCGTATTCAGCTTTCATCCCGTCAAGATCGTCACCACGGGGGAAGGTGGCATGGCCATGACCAATGATGCGCAACTGGCGAGGCGCATGCAGCTGCTGCGCAGCCACGGTATTACCCGTGATGCGAACGAGATGACCCATGCGCCGGAGGGGCCTTGGTACTATCAGCAGATCGGATTGGGCTACAACTACCGCATGACCGACCTGCAAGCCGCGCTGGGCATCAGCCAGATGCGGCGGCTGGATGAATTCGTCGCCAAACGCCATGCGCTTGCCCGACGCTATAATCAACTGTTGGCAGAGTGGCCAGTAATGGCGCCTTGGCAACACCCGGACAGTTATTCCGGGCTGCACCTGTATGTGATCCGCCTCAACCTCAAAGGTATCCATAAGACCCATCGCGAAGTATTCGAAGCGTTGCGTGCTGATGGAATTGGTGTGAACTTGCATTACATACCGGTATACCGCCAGCCGTATTACGAGGGCTTGGGCTTCGAAGCGGGACTTTGCCCAGAGGCGGAACGGTATTACGATGAGGCGATCAGTTTACCGATGTACCCTGCGTTGAGTGAAGCACAGCAAGCTCAAGTGATGGCAGCACTAAAGAGAGCGATAACCGCATGAAGGTGGCTTTTATTCCCGCTCGCGGCGGTAGCAAGCGTATCCCGCGCAAGAACATCCGCAAATTTGCCGGCAAGCCGATGATCGCCCATGCCATTGGCACAGCGCAGAATAGCGGGTTATTTGACCATATCGTGGTTTCGACTGATGACGATAAAATCGCCCGCATCGCAGCAGAACATGGGGCAGAAGTTCCTTTTGTGCGGCCAGCGGAACTGGCGGATGATTACACGCCAACTGTACCCGTTATTGCTCACGCCATCACTGCCTGCCAAGCGCTGGGATGGAAAATGGATTACGTCTGCTGCATCTACCCGGGGGTGCCTTTTATTCAGGTTGATGATCTCAAGCGCGCGCTTGAACAGCTTCAAGCCAGCCAGGCGGCTTACAGCTTTCCGGTAACCGAATTTCCCTCGGCTATTCAGAGAGCGCTACGCCGCTTGCCTAATGGCCAAATGCAGCCGCTTTACCCTGAATACGAGCTTACGCGTACGCAAGACCTGGAGCCGGCCTATCACGACGCTGGCCAGTTTTATTGGGGTAAGCCGGATGCGTGGCTGACTAATAATAAAATACATCGTAGCGGTATCGGGTTGCCTATTCCAAACTGGCGGGTTGTTGATATAGACACGCCGGACGATTGGGTGCGCGCAGAAATCTTGTATGCCGCATTCAACAAATAAAGAGGGTATCTGATGACGCAATACAAAACCGAGCAGGAAGCCTTCTGGGCCGGGGATTTTGGAACCGAATATATTGGCCGGAATGCCAGCAGCGAATTGCTTGCCTCCAACCTGTCATTTTTCTCGAAGGCGCTAGCCAAAGCACAAGGGCCGGATTGCTGTATAGAATTCGGCGCCAACATCGGCATGAACCTGCGCGCCTTGCGCTTGCTCTTTCCGGAGCAGGATCAATATGCGATTGAGATCAATCCGGCGGCGGCCACTGAGCTGGGCACAATCATGCCGGCTAAAAATATTTTTCAAACTTCAATCCTTGACTTTAAACCGGATCGAGCATGGGATCTGGCGCTGATTAAGGGGGTTCTCATCCATATCAACCCCGATTTTCTGCCGCAAGTTTATGATGCTCTTCATCGCGCCGCCGGCCGCTACCTGTTGGTCTGCGAATATTACAACCCCACCCCCGCGACGATCAGTTATCGCGGCCATACGGATCACTTATTCAAGCGCGATTTTTGTGGCGAAATTCTGGATCGGCACACCGACTTGAAGTTGATTGATTATGGGTTTGTTTACCGGCGCGACACTAATTTTCCTCAGGACGATATAACCTGGTTCCTGATGCAGAAGACATAGCGAGCGATTGATTGATGAAAATCGCCATTCGTGTTGATTCCTCCAGCCAAATCGGCACCGGCCATTTCATGCGCTGCCTGGCCTTGGCAGATACGCTGAAACAACATGGTGCGCAAATTCGCTTTGTCAGCCGCCATCTGCCCGAACATCTGCGCAGCATGCTGGCAGAAAAAGGTTATGAGTTTGCGTTGCTCGACAGCTTGCAAAATGACGTGTCATTGGATGAGCTCACGCATGCTCACTGGCTGGGGATCAGTCAGGCGCAGGACGCAACAGACACCAGTCATGCTCTGTCTGATCAAACGTGGGACTGGCTGGTAGTGGATCATTACGCATTGGATGTCAGATGGGAAGCGGTGTTACATAATGCGGCCAAGAGAATACTGGTCATCGACGACATTGCCGACCGACGGCATGACTGCGACGCGCTGCTTGACCAGAACTTCCATGCGGACATGGATATCCGTTACGCCGGCAAAGTGCCCGCGCACTGCCGGTTGTTGCTAGGGCCACGCTACGCCTTGCTGCGTGATGAATTCCGGGAATTGCGCAAGCAGGTAAAACCACGCGCAGGGGAAATTAAAAAAGTCCTGGTTTTTTTTGGCGGCGTAGATGCGGGTAACTACACGGGGCGTGCAGTTGAGGCGCTATCCAAAATTCATGTCACCAATCTGCGTGTTGATGTGGTGATTGGCGCACAGCACCCTTGCACCGAGCGAATCAAAGAAGCCTGTGCGCAGTATGGATTCATTTGCCATGTACAAACCGGCAAGATGGCGGAATTGATGGCAGCTGCAGACTTGGCGATCGGGGCCGGTGGTTCAGCGGCCTGGGAGCGTTGCTGCTTGGGGTTGCCTGCCCTGACCCTCTGTGTGGCGGATAATCAGCGTAAACAGATTGCCGAGGCGGCATATAAAGGTTTGCTGTATGCGCCTGAACTGGGAAACAAGTTGATCCCCGCGATTAGGCGGCATGTGATCGCACTTATGGAAAATGGCTACCTGAGAGAGGCTCTTTCCCGAAACGGGATGCAGGCTGTGGATGGTCGCGGTGTATTGCGAGTTATTGGTAATATGAATTGCAACGGCATTGAAATTCGACTTGCAGGGCCAGATGATTCAGAAAAACTGTTCGAGTGGCGCAACCACCCAACCATCAGGGCAGTTTCACATAAACCTGACATAATTAAGTGGGAAGATCATCAAAAATGGTTCGCTTCGGTAGTGTCCTCCTCTGACAGATTGCTGCTTATCGGGCATTGCAAAGGTTCGCCAGTCGGAGTTGTACGTTTTGACATCAAGGGTAACGAGGCAAGCATTTCGATTTATCTTGTTCCAGATATTAGTCAACCGGCGCAAGGGCGTGATCTTTTGCAATGTGCGGAGCATTGGCTTACTGCAAATCGGCCAGAGGTGAACAAGATTAGCGCCTGTGTGCTCGGTAGTAATGATCGATCTCGGCGGCTATTTTCAGGCGCTGGCTACCAAATTGAGCCCATAAGCTATTCAAAGAGGCTTTATTAAAAATGACCGCTGAGCTCAAAATCGCTGACCGACTGATAAGCCGGAACCACGCTCCTTTCATCATCGCCGAAATGTCCGGCAACCATAACCATTCGCTCGAACGCGCGCTGGAAATCGTCGGGGCTGCCGCCAAGGCGGGTGTGCATGCGCTGAAGCTGCAAACCTACACGCCCGACACCATGACGATTAATCTGGACGAGCGGGAGTTTCATATCAGCGATCCCGGCAGCCCGTGGGCAGACACGTCGCTTTATAAGCTATACGGCGAGGCCTGCACCCCGTGGGAATGGCACAAACCGATTTTTGATCGGGCGCGCGAACTGGGCATGATCGCCTTCAGTACTCCGTTCGATGATACGGCTGTGGATTTTCTCGAAAGCTTGGATGTGCCTTGCTACAAGATCGCATCGTTTGAAAATACCGACATGCCGCTGATCCGCCGCGTGGCAGCTACCGGCAAACCGCTGATTATTTCTACCGGCATGGCCACGGTGGCAGAGCTGGATGAAACTGTTTGTGCCGCCCGCGAGGCGGGTTGCAAGGATTTGATTCTGCTCAAGTGTACCAGCACTTATCCGGCTGCTGCGGCGAATGCCAATATTCTGACCATTCCGCACCTGCGCGAATTGTTCGGCTGCGAAGTCGGCCTGTCCGATCACACGATGGGCATCGGTGTATCGGTAGCCAGTGTGGCACTGGGTGCCGCCGTCATCGAAAAACACTTCACCCTGAAACGCGCCGATGGCGGTGTGGACAGCAGTTTTTCCATGGAACCCGCCGAGATGGCGCAGCTGGTGGTGGAAACCGGACGCGCCTGGCAGGCGCTTGGGCAGGTGAGCTACGGCCTGACCGAGGCGGAGAAAAAATCACTTCAGTATCGGCGTTCGCTGTACGTAGTTCAGGATATTAAAGCGGGTGATGTGCTTTCGCGCGAGAATGTGCGAGCGATTCGCCCGGGGCTGGGATTGCCGGCCAAATATTTGGAGCAGGTTCTGGGCAAAGCGGTGAAGCAGGATGTGAAGCGCGGAACGGCGCTAAGCTTGAGCCTATTTTGACATGGCACTATTGCGCGTCTTAATTGCCGGTTGCGGCAATATTGCAGGCACCTTTGATCTGCGCCGACCCGCAAACGAACTTCCTTATACCCATGCCGGCGCATTTTCGCGCGATGGGCGATTCAGTTTGGCGGCATGTGTGGAGCCTGACAAAGAACGCCGCAAGGCATTTATGGACGCGTGGGGTATATCAACCGGGTTTTCATCGATTGATGCGGCGGCAGATTCCGGATTGCAGTTTGATGTCATCAGCATTTGCTCGCCAACAACATGTCACGCGCATGACCTCGGAATCGCTTTGCGCCTGAAGCCCAAGCTGATCTTCTGCGAGAAACCCGTTACCACATCGCTTGCAGAGGCCGAACGGCTCGTTGCGGAGTGCCGAAAAGCTGACATCCTGCTTGCGGTAAATTATACGCGGCGCTGGGACACTGATATTTCAAAACTCCAGGCCGATATGCAAGCGGGCAAATGGGGGCAATTGCGCTCGGTGGTTGGTTGCTATAACAAGGGGATATTGAACAATGGTTCCCACATGCTGGATCTTTTGCACTTGCTTGTGGGGCGCATGGAGATTATCAAGGTTGGCCAGCCAATACTGGATTGCTTACCCAGCGATCCAACGATTCCGGCATGGATGGAAGGACATCAAGGAGTACCGGTATATCTTGCATGTGGCCACGCCGGGGATTATGCAATCTTTGAGCTTCAGCTGGTTTTTTCGCATGGTGTGATAACCATGGAGGATGGCGGTTTATTCTGGCGTGAACGCCGTGCCGTGGAAAGCGATACGTTCAAGGGCTATCGTACGCTTGATGCGGGTATTCGCCGGGCTGGGAAATATTCTTCAGCCATGTGCGGGGCTGTTGATAATATTTATCGGTCAATTACACGGGGTGACACACTCGCCAGCACGGGTGAAACTGCGCTTGCTGCACAATGCGTCTGTGAACGGATAAAACAGCAAGCCTTGGCTTCATAATGTACCTCATTTTCTCCCCAAACAATCAACATGAACAATTCAGAAAACAGAGAAAAGCTTGCCTTATTCGGCGGCACAAAGACCATTCAAACCACCTTCAAGCGCTACAACCCGATTGGCATAGAAGAGGCGGAGGCAGCCAAACAGGTGATCGAGAGCGGTGTCTTATCCCGGTTTTTGGGCACTTGGCACGAGGATTTTTATGGTGGCACGAAGGTTCGGGAATTTGAACATGCCTGTGCAGCTTACTTCGGTGTTAAACATGCCGTTACTGTTAATTCGGCAACATCCGGATTGATCGCCTCAGTAGGCGCGATTGGCATAGAGCCGGGAGATGAGGTGATCGTCAGCCCGTGGACCATGTGCGCCAGCGCAACCGCCATCTTGCACTGGAATGCAATTCCGGTATTTGCCGACATCGAACCTGAAACCTTCAACCTCGACCCAAGGTCGATTGAGGCCAACATTACGCCCCATACTAAAGCGATCATGGCGGCAGATATCTTTGGGCACTCTGCCGACATGGATGCCTTGATGGCAATTGCGGACAGGCATGGCCTGAAGGTGATCTCTGATGCCGCACAGGCGCCGGGTGCATTTTATAAAGATAAATACGCAGGAACACTGGCGCATGTCGGCAGCTATAGCCTCAACTACCACAAACATATCCACACGGGTGAGGGCGGCATTCTTGTTACTGACGACGATCAGATTTGCGAACGCTTGCAGCTAATCCGGAATCACGCCGAGGCAGTTGTGGGTGGCAAGGGTGTAACCAACCTCGCTAATATGATCGGATACAACTTCCGGTTGGGCGAGATTGAGTGTGCAATAGGCATTGAACAGCTAAAAAAACTTAAGGGGTTTGTTGCCAGCCGCCAGCATGCAGCCGAGCGGCTCAACGCCGGGCTGAATGGGCTGAAAGGATTGCGCACCCCGGTTGTCAAACAAAATTGCACGCACGCCTATTACGTCTATCCGATGGTGCTGGATGTATCGCTGCTCGATCTTCCCCGCGCGCGCATCGTTGAAGCGCTGCAAGCCGAGGGTGTAACCGGCTTGAGTTCGAGCTATGTCAATTTGCACCTGCTGCCCATGTACCAGCAAAAGATGGCTTACGGCTCCAAGGGCTTTCCGTGGACTTCGGACATCTGCCACCGCGACGTCAGCTACCGGCGCGGCATCTGCCCGGTGGCGGAAGAGCTCAATGACCGCAGCTATCTGGGCTTTGCCATGTGCATGCATGAGCTGAGCGACGAGAACGTGGATATGATAGCCAGCGCATTCCGCAAAGTATGGGCGAATCTTGCCGCGCTTCGCTGACCGCCCCACACAAACGACTCAACCGCCCCTACTGCATCATGAAACCACTTGAATTAAATCAGCTGCCACGATACAGCAAACGGGTTGCCGAACTGTTATGTGGTGAGTCGGGCAGAATGATAAAAAACGAAGAGCATATCCTCCGGGAGTTCGGACAGGAAAAATGGGGAGGGCTATTAACTAAATGGGAAAACGCCCCATGCGGAGTCAATGACGTACGCAATTGGGAATGCCCGCCTGATTTCTTGCATGCTTGCCTGGTCAAAAACCGGTTGATGCTCATGAGCACATCCGAATCATTCGATTACTATATCAACTTGATAGAACAAGCGCTGCTTGATGGCTGTTCAAGACATCTGGTCGAGATCGGTTGCGGTTATGGATCAGTGTTGTTCAATCTCATCGGAAGACGCAGGTTAACTTATGAGTCGGTGACAGGCCTGGAATACACCCAACAGGGCATCGAGCTGGCGCAGAACTTGGCAAAATGGCATGACTACGATGTGACGATAGGCAAAGGTGACTTTGGTGCGCGAAACATCTCGGACTTGGCGATCAAACCGGGAAGCGACTTTCTCACTTCCTACGCGCTTCATTACATGCGAGACTCGGCACTTGCGCTCAGGAATTTGATCCGGCTAAAACCTCGCCGTGTTCTGCATTTTGAACCCATCTTTCAACACTGCGATGAACAAACGGTATTGGGGATATTGCAGCAACGGTACATGAGAATTAACGATTACAACCTGAGCATTCGAAAAGAATTGGAGAAACTCGCAAACAGTGGTGAAATCGAAATAATTAAAGAGATTCCCGTTATCTTCGGAGCCAACTGCCTGCTACCCGCATCACTTCTCGTTTGGAGTCCCACCAGTTGACGGGCAGCACATGAACAATCCGGCTCTAATTGCGGTCATCGCCCACGATGCGGGCGGTGCGGAAGTGCTCAGCAGCCATGTGCGCAGGCAAGGGCTGCATTGCCTTTATGCCCTGCAAGGCCCGGCGCGCAAAATATTCGAGCGCAAGCTCGGCAACATCGAAAGGCTGCCCCTGGACGACGCCATCCGCCGCGCGGACTGGGTGCTGTGCGGCACTTCCTGGCAATCCGGAATGGAACTCGACGCGATCAAACTGGCGCGCTCACTCAGCAAACGCTCAGTCGCCTTCCTCGATCACTGGGTCAACTACCGGGAACGCTTCGAGCGTCAAGGCGAACTCAACCTGCCCGACGAAATCTGGGTCGGCGACCCTATCGCCGCCGAACTGGCCGGGAATATCTTCGACCAGACGCCCATTCGTCTGGTCGAAAACCCCTATTTCATGGATATCCGTGCAGAAATGCTTGCCATCCCCCTGGTGCGCTCGGGCGACACCAAGCAGCTTGCCGTACTATACGTGTGCGAACCGGTACGTGAACATGCGCTGCGACAACATGGCAACGAGCGTTATTGGGGCTACACGGAAGAAGATGCACTGCGCTATTTTCTCGCCAACGTGGCGGTGCTCGGCAAACCTGTCGAACGCATCCTGGTCCGCCCTCACCCTTCTGAAACCGCCAACAAATATAGCTGGGTAAGAAACGAATTTGATCTCCCCATCGCCTTTGGAGGTACGCGCAGCCTGCTCGAAGAGATCGCCGATAGCGATGTAGTGGTTGGCTGCGCCTCCATGGCCATGGTTGTCGGCCTGCTCGCCGGAAAGCAGGTAATCAGCAGCATCCCGCCGGGGGGACCCCAATGCGCCCTGCCACAGCCCGAAATCAAGCTAATGCAACAATTATTGGGCCACCCGGCCTGACTGCAAGCTTAAGATTCGCGGATGCGCCACCTCTCTCCAGTTTTGCAAAAAATGAATCACATTTTGCCAAACACGTGGTTAATTAGGTACACTGTTTCCACTCGGGTCAGATTTGGCGAGAGCGGCCTCTTCTCTTGACTTCACCAAACCGCCCAAAATCCAATGGGCTTCCGGGTTATCATAATCGGCTGCGGAGAAAGAAAACCATATAAGGGGAATGCCATGATAAGACTGGTAACGGTATTGTTTGGAATGGTGCTGGCAAATGCTGCCTTTGCAGTGGTTCCCGCAAAAACAGAATTACCCATCACGGCTGCGGGAATGCAGAAATTTACCCCCGGGGAAGACAGGCCGGTTGTGTTTCGTATCGACGTATCCAAAACCAAAGCGCTTACGGGAGATGCCTCGCACCGGCTGGCCGGCTGTACGCTGGAAGGTATAGCTCACCTGGAAGCCAAGCCTCAGCGCATTACGATCGGGAACGCCAAGATTAAATGCCCGCCAGCAGAAACAAAAACAGCGAAAAGGCCACATGAGAGCCATATTGAAGGCCAAATTCTCGGCGTCGACCACAGAACCGGTCTACGGGTCACCTGCAAATACCAACCGCTTTGCAGCCTTGCCACGCTCGGCGACGGCGACACGGGATTTTTCCTGACCTCCAAACCTTTGGGGAACTAACTAGAGTCTGTTGACATTTGAATGTATAGTAGCGCCATCTCATTATGTGGATGACGCCATGGCAAGGAAACTGTTGCGTGATGACCAATACAAACGAATTGCAGGCATGCTGCCCGCACAGCCGGGCGATTCTGGGCGCAAGTCAGACAACCGGCTATTTCTGGAAGCTATCCTGTGGATTGCCAGAAGCGGCGCGCCATGGCGCGACCTGCCGCCGGAATTCGGCGAATGGAACACCGTGTACCAGCGGTTCGGACGATGGTCGAAGAAAGGCGTCTGGCATAAGGTATTTGCCGAACTTGCCAAAGATGCCGATTTCGAGGAAACCTTCATTGACAGCACCATCATCAAAGCTCACCAGCATGCTGCCGGTGCCCCAAAAAAAACGGCAAACAAGCGCTTGGCCGCTCGCGCGGCGGACTGACCACCAAGATACATGCGTTGGTCGAGGGATTGGGATTGATGGCGCGGTGGAGATTGACCGCAGGGCAGATGCACGACTGCCAGCAAGCCGCCCCTTTGCTCGAAGGATTGAATCCGGGAGCGGTAGTTGCGGACAAAGCCTACGATGCCGACGCTTTGATTGCGCACATTCAGGAGGTCGGCGCTACCGCCGTCATTCCGCCACGCACGAATCGGCTCGAACAGCGCTCTTTCGACAAGCATCAATACAAACATCGCAACCTCATAGAACGCTTTTTTCTTCGCATCAAACATTTTCGACGTATCGCAACCCGCTACGACAAGCTCGCCGAGCGGTTTTCGTCGTTCATCGCCATCGTTGCTGCCTTCTTGTGGTTGGGCTGAATGTCAACAGACTCTAGATCAACTCGGCGGAGGAGGAGGTTTAAGCGAGAAAGAAATTAAGGATAATATGAAAATCGACTTTCCCAGAGCCAGCGCTTTTGATGGGAAGATTAAAAAATATAGTTGTGAAGCCAAGCTGACTGTTGGAGGTATGTACGAACTTCCCATCGCTTATGAGTCCCAACTTGACGATAAAAACCAACACATAGTTTCGGTTGGTGGCATTAGGCGTGCTGATTTGTTTGCTCTACAAGCAGGAATGATTGAAGGTATTAGAAAAAGTAGAGCAGAAAAAAGTAACGTCACCAAACCAGCCGAAGCTCCACCTATACCAAAGTTATCTGAACAACGCATTCCATCCGCAGCTCCGACTGGGGCATCAATCGAGATCGACATCAAGAATGAAATCGACCTTAAGGACGGTACTTATCTCGCTAAGGAGCACGGTGGTCAAGGCCGTTATGCGTTTATTACGCACAGTCATGGCAGTTTCGAAGGTGGTGACATCGCGGAAGCTGTTTGTACTGATGGATTTTTAGCCACAAATCTGCCCGACAAATTTGGCCGAATTAAGGAAGTTCTGAAGCCGACCGATTTTGTTTTAACCAAATGCGATGAGGCAAGGTAATTTATAGCTTCTTGCATTGAGCCTCCAAAGAAAGTCAAAGGTACCGGAGTTGAATTGTTTTGACAGCAAAACCAAGGGGGAAGTATGCCGTGCAGGCCGATCACTTCCACGTTGAAGTTGTAGAAAAACTCAAAATGAAAATTAATGATGAGGGGAAAATAAATATGGAAATCACAGCCAATACCGCAACAACTGGAGCCGAATGGCATTACGAGTTGAATGGGGACAGATTGGGGCCAGTAAGCCATTCAGAAATACTCTCACTTATTTCGAGCAGCAAATTAACTCGTGGTTCATATGTCTGGCAAAAGGGAATGCCAGATTGGATAACCTTGGATTCCACCGTATTTTCATCGCAGTTTTTTGATTCACCCCCTCCGTTGACAGGCGAGGCAATTGATAACACGCTTATCTGGGTTCTAGCGTTTGCGCCAATAATTGGCCTGTTTCTTGAGTACGTTGTTGCAGGGGCACAATATGGTGGAAACGAATATCTTGTAGCACTCGCCGTAAAGAGTAATAAATACTGGTTTATCACACTAGCTCTCAATATCGGCCTAGCCTTTTTCGATGAAAAACGACTAAAGAAGGCTGGTCACAACACAGACAAATTCAAAGGTTGGGTCTGGCTTGTGCCTGTTTATCTGTACCAACGAGCAAAAGCTACAAAACAAAATCTGGCGTACTTCATTGTTTGGATGGTTTGCCTTGTTTTGACACTTCTGAATTGATACACGGGTTCAAATTTGAAGTACAACTGATTTGTAATAGGGGAAATAAATGCGAACTAGATTATTGATATTGATGTTGTGCCTCAGTGGTTCTCTACTTGGCTGTTCCAGCAAACCAAGCGCCAGCGATATAGCGGCGGGAGTAAATGAGTTTTGGAGTGGATGTGCAAAAATATCCGATGTAATCAAAACAAATGGTGTTGAAAATGGCAATGCATACCGAGTGTCTTTTACTTACAAGATGGAGCTTCTTGAAGATGGAGGTGGGGCATTGGGGGTGCCACCACATTGTTCGATAGTTGGAGGAGAAGGAAGTCAAACTGCTTCTTTATTAAAAATTGTTTTTTCCAGCATTGCTGGCGGTAACGGTAGCGGCTCTTTAAAAAAAGGAAATGTTTATACCGTTACCAATGAAGCAAATATGGTCAAATCCGAAAAAGGCTGGGTCTTTCAGTAGAGAATTTCAACGGGGTAATCATGGCTTACTACGCACGTTTTGAATCACTTGCGGGTCACGTATTTCGATTTGATACCCGCATTTATCTCGGGAAACATAATGCTGATGAATACGGAGAATGCGTTGGCGCAATTGTTGGCAAAAACCCGGGATCGGCAAAACCCACACAACTTGGCGTGCTGGCGCCTTTGAACCTGGACGGCGACAAGATGCTTCCTAGCGTGCGAAATCGCTTTGCCTCCGCCTACCAGCAAGCCGGGAAAGCCATGCCGAACAATGCGTTTATTCAGGTATGGAACCTTTTTTATCTCTGCAACCCCGATTCTGGAGCGGCTTGTTCGGCAATGAGCGGCTTTGCCAACCCGCCGCTGTGCCCCTCCGAGAACAAAAAACCGAAGATTATATGGTTTGCGTGGGGTGGCAACGATGGCTATTTGAATGGATTCAAACAGCGGTTTCTTGACCTGCAAGAAAATGGCTTCTATTACAACCACCAGTCCAGAATGGTAGTTTCACGCACACCCTCTGTCACAGATTTCGCCAAGCATCCACAAGGGATGCCTGCAATGCCAATCGTAAATCATTTGGCTGGTTTGCTGTGACCGATTGCGTTAAAGGAACCAGACTCAACGGGAGCTATTCCTACATCCTCCAAACCAACTCGCGCAAGACGTAGGGCGTCAATAAGTGAAGCACATTGCGCCGGATGGCGGGTACATACTGATATTTTCCAGGTGGTCGGCAATTCTGTTCAGCCTGATGGTGTTATGTATCTTTCCTGCTTATTCATATGCAGACGCCTCAGGTACATCGCCAGCCAAGATTGTTACTGGGGCTTATGTCAACCAGATTTATGCAGTGAATCTAAAAGAGAACAAATTCTCTGTGGATTTATACGTGTGGTTCCGCTACGCAGATAATGCAAAAAATCCTCTGGATACGATGGAAATAATAAATGGGCGAATTGAATCAAAAACCATTATCACCAAGAAGAAGATAAACGGCATTAATTATGTGTCCTGCCGAATCATAGCTACCATAAACAAGTTTTGGGACGTATCAAAATTTCCGCTTGATAAACATACTATCGAAATAGAAATTGAAGATTCGGATTTAGACGAGACTAAATCTATATATGTTGCTGACACCGATAATGCCGGCATAAATCCTGATGCACAAGTTAGGGGCTGGACGATTGCACGGGTGCAATCATCTGTAAAAAGCAAGCTATACAATACCAACTATGGCGACGCCTCACTGCCGGTAAGTAATCAATCGTCGTATTCGCGCTATATTCTTTCCATTGATGTAGTCCGTCCTGGTTATGGTCAGTTCTTCAGGTTGTTTGCACTGATGTTTCTGGCTGCCTTCGTGTCACTCCTGGCATTTCTTTTGCAGCCACACGCTGGGCCGAGATTTGGCCTTGGAACTGGGGCGCTTTTTGCCGCTGCGGCAAACGCATTTGTTGTTGGGGCTTCTTTGCCGGAAAGCAATGCTTTCACGTTAGCAGACCAACTGCAATTGATGACGAATGTGCTTATATTTTTGACGCTTTTAATTTCAACATTGTCATTGCGAGCGTTCAACAAAGGAAAAGAAGAAGTTGCTCTGAAAATTGATCTTATATCGCTTTTCTCTTTGCCACCCTTATATATTTTTGGAGTTATGTTTGTGGTATTCGCAGCAAAATAACTCGTAGGGCGTCAATAAGCGAAGCGCATTGCGCCGCTTTTGCAGCATCTACATCTGCACCAACAGACTAGGCAGCAAGCAGAACAGACAGCATGCCAGAGCCATGTCCTTTTGCTTTCGGGCGAATGATGATTTCCACGTCCTTGTCCAGCAAAGTAATGAAGTGCATCAGCCGCTCGGATGAAAAATGGTTTAGCTTGTAATGCTTGAGTTCCGATATATGCGGCTGGGGAATGCCGAACAGCGCAGCACTGTTGGCTTGGGTCAGCTTGCGCTCTTGTAGCAATTCATTTATCCGCATAGCGAGTTGCACGCGTAGCTTGCGCTCCCCGGCATCTTTGAAGCCAAGGTCGGTGAATACATCCCCACTGCCCACCTCAATCGTTTCAGCTTTTTTTCCCATAACGCACCTCATAATCAGCTTTGGCTAGTTTCAATCGCTCATAGATTAAATCTACATCTGTACTCGCGGTCTTGACCCCGGACGGAGATTTTTTCTGGAAGCAATGCAACACGTAAATCGCCTGCTCAAACCGAACGGTATAAACCACACGGAAAGTGCCTCCCCGATGATCCTCCACAATTTCCAGCACTCCTGCACCTTCACCCTTCCAGTGCTTCGCTGAAGGAGGCATACCGCCTTGCTGAACCACGCCAAGGGCATAACCCACATCATCTACAACATCAACCGGAAAGCCCAGCAAATCTTTCTTGGCAGAGCCAACCCAATGCAGCGGCTTATCAGAGGAATGGGTGATTTTCATGTTGCGCTATTATATACCCTATTAGGTATGAAATAAAAGGGCGCTATATAGCCCGCGTAGGATGGGTGGAGCAACGCGAAACCCATCGTTATTCAACATTCGCGATGGGTTGCGCTACGCTCCACCCATCCTACAAATCTCAATGCGCCTCATCCCAATTCTTGCCCTCGCCCAATTCCACCAGCAACGGCACTTGCAATTCTGCGACGCCGCACATCAGCCTGGGTAGCATGTCCTTGGCCAGGTGCAGCTCCACATCCGGCACTTCCAGCACCAGTTCGTCGTGCACCTGCATGATCAGGCAGCTGTGCAGTTTTTCCTGCTCCAGCCAGTGCTGCACTTTAATCATCGCGAGTTTGATCAGATCGGCGGCGGTGCCCTGCATCGGCGCGTTGATCGCGGCGCGCTCGGCGCCCTGGCGTTTCATGCCGTTGCTGGCGTTGATCTCGGGCAGCCAGAGGCGGCGGCCGAATACGGTCTCGACGTAGCCCTGCTGCCGGGCTTGGTCGCGGGTGCGCTGCATGTAGTCGGCCACGCCGGGATAGCGCGCGAAGTAGCGGTCGATGTAGGCCTGCGCCGCGCCGCGTTCGATGCCGAGCTGTTTGGCGAGGCCGAACGAAGACATGCCATAGATCAGTCCAAAGTTGATGACCTTGGCGTAGCGGCGCTGCTCGCTGTCGACCTCGGCGGGCGCGACCATGAAGATTTCGGCGGCGGTGGCGCGATGCACGTCTTCATTATTGGCGAAGGCTTGCAGCAGGCCCGCGTCGCCCGACAGGTGTGCCATGATGCGCAGCTCGATCTGCGAATAGTCGGCGGATACGATGCGGCTGCCCGTGGGTGCCACGAACGCCTCGCGGATGCGGCGACCTTCGGCGCTGCGCACCGGGATATTTTGCAAATTGGGATCGCTGGAAGCGAGCCGCCCGGTGATCGCCACCGCCTGCGAATAGCTGGTATGCACCCGCCCGGTTTTGCGATCCACCATCTGCGGCAACTTGTCGGTGTAGGTGGATTTCAGCTTCGCCATGCCACGATAGTCGAGCAATAGCTTCGGCAGCGGGTAGTCGAGTGCGAGTTCCTGTAGCACCTCCTCATCGGTCGAAGGCGTGCCGCTCGGGGTTTTTTTCTTCACCGGCAATTGCAATTTGTCGAACAGGATTTCCTGGATCTGCTTCGGCGAATTAAGATTGAACGGCTGGCCGGCTGCCTGATGTGCCTTGGCCTCCAAAGCCATGAGTTTTTCGCCCAGTTCGCGGCTCTGGATTTTCAACAGGTCGCAGTCCAGCAGCACGCCGTTGCGTTCCATCATGTACAACACGTGCATGCTCGGCAGCTCGATGTCGCGATATACATGCTGTAGCCCGCTCTGTGCCTCGATCTGCGGCGCAAAGAACCGGTGCAATTGCAGCGTGATGTCCGCATCCTCGGCGGCATAACGCGTGGCGGTATCGAGATCGACCTGGTCGAAACAGATCTGCTTTGCGCCCTTCCCGACCACCTCGGCGTAGCTGATGGTCTTCACGTTCAGATGCCGCAGCGCCAGGTTGTCCATGTCGTGCGGCTTGTGGCTTTCCAGCACATAAGATTGCAGCAGCGTGTCGTCGTGGATGCCCGCCAGATGGATGCCGTGGTTCGCGAAGATGTGCCGGTCGTATTTGAGGTTCTGCCCGAGCTTGTTGTGCCGCGCGCTCTCCAGCCACGGCTTGAGCTTGTGCAGCGCATGCTCGCGTTTGATCTGATCCGGGGCGCCGGGGTAGCGATGGGCCAGCGGCAGGTAGGCGGCATGATGCGGCGTGATCGCAAACGAGATGCCGACCAGTTGCGCATTCATCACATCGAGGCCGGTAGTTTCGGTGTCCACACACACCAGCTCGGCGGCAAGCAGTTTTTCCAGCCAGGCATCGAGCTGGGATTCGGTCAGGATTGTTTCGTAATGCGCGCTGGCGGTGCGGGTGGGCGAGCTGCTGAATAAATCATGGTTGTGAGCATTTCTACCCCCTCCCCCACCCTCTCCCTGCAAGGGGGAGGGGGGTTGCTGCGTGGAGTTCAATTCGCGCAGCCAGCTCTTGAACTCGAAATGTTCGTACAGGCTGCGCAGTTGCTCGGTGTCCGGCGCAGGCGGCGCCAGCTCGCGATAAGCCTGCGGCAACACCACGTCACACTTCACCGTCAGCAGGCGGCGCGCCTGCGGCAGCCAGCCGAGCGCGCGGCGCAGGTTTTCGCCGACCACGCCGCCGACCTCGTCGGCGTGCCGCATCAGGTTGTCGAGCGTGCCGTATTGCGTGAGCCATTTCACCGCGGTCTTGGGGCCGACCTTCTCGACGCCCGGCACGTTGTCCACCGCGTCACCGGTCAACGTCAGGTAGTCGAGAACACGTTCCGGCGGCACGCCGAACTTTGCGGAAACACCCGGCACATCGAGCGTTTCGTTGTTCATCGTATTGACCAGCGTAACCTGATCGTTCACCAGTTGCGCGAGGTCCTTGTCTCCGGTCGCGACGATACAGCGCACGCCATCCCGCGCCGCCTGCTGCGCCAGTGTGCCGATCACGTCGTCCGCCTCCACGCCTTCCTGCGCGAGGATATTCCAGCCGGATGCGGCGATGGCCTGATGCAACGGCGCAATCTGCCGCGCGAGATCGTCCGGCATGGCCGGGCGGTGCGCCTTGTACTCCGGATACCAGTCGTCACGGAAGGTTTTGCCTTTTGCGTCGAATACGCACAGGCTATAATCTGCCGGGTAGTCGTGACGCAACTTGCGCAGCATGTTGAGCACACCGTAGATCGCGCCGGTCGGCAAGCCTTCGCGGTTGCGCAAATCCGGCATCGCATGAAACGCGCGATACAGGAAAGAGGAGCCATCCACCAGCAGCAAGGTTTTAGCGAAATTCATGTTGTTCGTTTTTATTTTCAGACCAAAGGAAATTGCATGCGCATACCATCCAAATTACCCGCACCAGCGATACCGGAAGCATGGAACTCCAAGGAAGCCTGGCGCGTGTTCGGCATTATGTCAGAGTTTGTTTCCGCCACCGACCGGCTTAGCCGGATTCATCCCGCAGTCAGCATCTTCGGCAGCGCGCGCACCAAGCCGGGCCAGCCCTATTACAAGCTTACCGAAGAGATTGCGCGGCTGCTCTCCGACGCCGGTTTCTCGGTCATTTCCGGCGGCGGGCCCGGCATCATGGAGGCCGCCAACAAGGGCGCGTTCTACGGCAAATCACCCAGCGTCGGTTTGAATATCCAGTTGCCGCACGAACAGGTCGGCAATTCCTACCAGAACATCAGCCAGACCTTCCAGCATTTTTTCGCGCGCAAGGTGATGTTCGTAAAATTCGCCAGCGCCTACGTGGTGATGCCCGGCGGCTTCGGCACGCTGGACGAGCTGATGGAAGCGTTGACGCTGGTGCAAACCGGCAAGACGCGCCGCATGCCGATCATCCTGGTCGGCAGCCAGTTCTGGGGCGGGATGATGGAGTGGTTCCGCACCGCGCTGCTGGACGAGGCCGTCATCAGCCCGGAAGATATGGATCTGGTACAGGTCATCGACGAGCCCGAAGCGGTAGTCAGCGCGATCTTCAAACACTACGAAACACGCGGCTTCGAGCCTTCGGAAGCGGAGCGCGAACGCCAGCTCTATCTGTAATGACCGATCGCTACGCCGTCATCGGCAACCCTGTCGCCCACAGCAAGTCGCCACAGATCCACCGGATGTTTGCAGAGCAGACCGGCGAGGACATCAGCTACGAAGCGATACTCGCCCCGCTGGATGGCTTTGCCGCGACCGTCGGACGGCTGCGCAAGGAGGGCTACAAGGGCTGCAATATCACCGTTCCGTTCAAGTTCGAGGCGTTCAACATCGCCACAGAGTTGGGCGAACGCGCGCAGGCGGCGCAAGCGGCAAACACGCTCAAGTTCGCTGGCCAAAACATTTTTGGCGACAACACCGATGGCGTAGGGCTGGTGCGCGACATTCAGGAAAACCTCGGGGTTCGTCTCGATGATCGCCGCGTGTTGTTGATGGGTTCGGGCGGTGCGGCTTACGGCGTGGTGTTGCCGTTGCTTGCGGCGGGCGCAAAACTGACCGTGGCCAATCGCACACCCGATAAGGCACGGCAGCTTGCTGCGGCCTTTGCGGCACAAGGCCTCATCAGCGTTTCAAATTATGAAGATTTGCGCGGGCGGCAATTCGATGTCGTGATCAATGCTACCTCCAGCGGCCTGTCGGATGAAATGCCGCCGCTACCCGAAGATATTTTTGCCGGCAACGCGCTTGGCTACGACATGATGTATGGGCGCGAGACACCGTTCATGGCCTTTGCGCGCGAACACGGCGCACGGGTCGCGGATGGCCTTGGCATGCTGGTCGAACAGGCAGCCGAAGCGTTTTTCCTGTGGTGCAACGTGCGCCCCGAAACTGCGCCGGTCATCGCGGCGCTGCGCAAGCAGCAATGAAAAAACTCTGGCGCTGGTTATGGCGTGGCATCGCGGTGTTTTTTGCCTTGCTGTTGTTATATCAGGCATGGATTTTTGCGCATGTCTGCTGGTGGGTGAAATTCAATCCCTCCACCAGCGCATTCATGGAAACGCGCCTGGAAACCATGCAGGGCAAGAACCCCAATGCCGAACTCAAGCACCAGTGGGTGCCTTATGCGAAGATTTCCGATCATCTCAAGCGCGCGCTAATCGCGTCGGAGGATGCGAAATTTGTCGATCATGAAGGCTTCGACTGGGAGGGTATCCAGAAAGCCTACGAAAAAAACCTGAAAAAAGGCAAAATCATCGCGGGCGGTTCTACGATCAGCCAGCAACTCGCGAAGAATCTGTTTCTCTCCACCGGACGCACTCCTTGGCGCAAGACTGAAGAGGCGATCATCACCGTAATGCTGGAAGCGGTGATGGACAAGCGGCGCATTTTCGAGATTTACCTCAACGTGATCGAGTGGGGAGACGGCGTGTTCGGCGCCGAAGCCGCTGCACAGCATTATTTCAAGACCAGCGCGGCGCAACTCAGCGCGGAGCAGGCGGCAAAGCTTGCCGCGATGGTGCCCAATCCGCGTTATTACGATAAACACCGTGAAGCGCGCGGCCTGCTGCGCAAAACCGACATCATTCTCAGACGCATGGGTGCGTCGGATATCCCGTAACGGCATGATGGCTTAAATCCCATATCCGCCTTGCGGGTATGGTGCGCCCCATGCGCCCGCACTTGCAGAACCACAAACACCACATGTCTGGCAAGAAGTTTTCACAAGCTGTGCGCATGATTTTTGCGGGTGGTTGGGTTACTATTTCGCCGTGCGCTGTTTGCATACATTGAACAACCAATTCATGCACCGCCTTTTCTACCTCCTCCAGCTGTCCAGCCCAATACAACCGTCGTGGGCTCCTTGCTATTGCATGCTCATGGATAAACAACGGACGCGATGAAACTGAAGATGCAAAACTTGCGTATCGGAACCCGCATCGGGCTTGCGCTGGCGCTGCCCATTGCAGGGTTGTTTGCCTTGGCGCTCTGGATTGTCGCCGATTATTACCAGACCTCGCGTGACATGAGGAAGCTCCATGAGATGGCTGAGCTGGCGCCCGTGGTCAGTGCGCTGACCAACGAAATGCAAAAGGAGCGGGGCATTTCCGCAGGTTTTTCCGGCTTTGCCGAGGATGTATTTGCGGAAAAACTGGCCGCCCAATACCATGAAACGGACGTGAGGCGGGCAGAATTCGCTCGCGCGCTGGCCAATTTCAACGCTGCGCGCTTAGGCAAAAATCTGGCCGCCAAAACCAAGGCTGCGCAGGAAATGCTCGACCGCATCGAAACATGGCGCAAAAATTTCGCTGAGCATACGGCTGGCGATGCGGAGCTCACGGTGCAATACAGCGACGCCATCACCAAGCTGATCGAAATCGCCGGGGAAATGCAAATCGTCAGCGCCGACGTTGAACTCACGCGCGCCATCAACGCCTACGACCATCTGATAAAAGCCAAAGAATACGCCAGCGTTGAGCGGGCCATCGGTTCGGCGGGATTTGCCGCCGGCCGGTTCGAGCCAGAAAGTTTCATGCATTTCGTTGGGTTGATTGGCAAACAACAGATTTTACTGAACGAATTTCGCATATTTTCCACACCCGAACAGGCCGCGCTTCTCGATCGCATGCTCTCCAGCGCGGAAGCGGCGGAAGTGGAGAGGATGCGCCAGGCCGTGATTAAAAACCACAATATGAGCTCGCTTGGCGCTATCGGGGCAGCGCACTGGTTCGACACGATGACACGCAAGATTGATTTGCTGATGGATATCGAGAAGCGCACTGTGTCTGACCTGATCGCGCAGGCCGCACGCGCCGAGAAATCGGCCACATCTGCCGCGCTGCTGATCAGCGCAATTGCAACGGTTTTACTGATGCTTACCTTGTTGCTGGCGGCGGCCATTGCGCGCGGAATCATTCTTCCGCTGGAGCGCGTAACAAATGCCATCAGTTCGCTGGCAGTACTGGGCGATACCGGCAATATCAAGGCCGACATGGAGGAAAGCACTCGCGCCGATGAAATCGGCTCGCTGGCGCGCGCGGCCATGGTGTTCAGGGAAAACCTGCTCAAGATTGTACAGGCCGAGGAAGAGCTCAAAAGCGATGCGATCCTGCGCATGCACTATCAGGCCATGGGGTCTATTTCGCAGGGTGTGCTGATCACCGACGCGCAACGGCGCATCACCTATACCAATGCCGCATTCCAGCGCATCAGCGGATACAGCGAGACGGAAACTCTTGGGCTTGAGCCCACGTTCATGCAGGGCGCGGAAACGGACCCTGAAATACTGGGCAAGCTGCGCACCGCGTTGTTGCACGGCAAGGCTTTCACGTGCACCCTGATGAACTACCGCAAGGATGGAGGCGCATTTCTGAATGAGCTTTCCATTACCCCGATCCTTGACGGGCAAAGGCAGTTGACGCAATTCGTCGGCGTCATCCGCGACGTCACGGAAGAACGCCTGCTGGAGCAGGAGATGCGCATCGCTGCCACCGCCTTTGAGTCGCTGCACGGCATCATGGTGACAGACGCAAATGGCGTCATTGTTCGCGTCAATCAGGCCTTTACCGAAATGACCGGCTACAGCGCGGAAGAGGTTGTGGGAAGAAAACCTTCGCTGCTGATGTCCAGACGGCATAACAGGGAGTTCTATGACAACATGTGGCGGCAACTGGTTACCACCGGCGGATGGTCGGGAGAGATCTGGGATCGCCGCAAGAGCGGCGAGGTTTTTCCCAAATGGCAGACGATCTCGGCGGTAAAGGGGGTGGATGGCCACGTTACCCACTACGTGGCAGCTTTCTTCGACACTACCGAGCGCAAGGAAGCGGAAGAACAAATCCGCAACCTGGCCTTCTACGATCCGCTCACCAAATTGCCTAACCGGCGGCTGCTGATGGACCGGTTGCATCAAGCGCTGGCTAACAGCGCCCGCAGCCAGCGGCATGGCGCCTTGCTGTTCATCGACCTGGACCAATTCAAAACGCTCAATGATACGATGGGACACGATATGGGCGACCTGTTGCTCCAGCAGGTGTCAAACCGTCTCACCGGGTGTGTGCGCGATGGCGATACCGTGGCACGGCTCGGCGGCGATGAGTTTGTGGTCATGCTGGAAAATTTGAGCGATAGCCCGGAAGAAGCTGCCGCCCGCGCCAGAGTCGCGGGCGAAAATATCCTCACCGCCCTCAACCAGGTTTACATTCTGGCCGGCCATGAACATCACAGTACGCCGAGCATTGGGGTCACGCTGTATTGCGGGCATGAAATAAGCATCGACGAATTGCTGAAGCGGGCGGACTTGGCCATGTATCAAGCCAAGGCGGCCGGCCGCAATGCCATGCGTTTCTTCGATCCGCAGATGCAGGCCATTATTTCCAACCGCGTCACGCTGGAAAAAGATATCCGCCAAGGCTTGCAGCGAGGCGAATTCCTCCTCTACTACCAGGCGCAGGTGTGCTACGGCGGTTGCATAGTGGGCGCGGAAGCGCTGGTGCGCTGGATGCAACCCGCGCGCGGCATGATCCACCCCACCGAGTTTATCCCCCTGGCCGAGGAAACCGGGTTGATCCTGCCTCTGGGACAATGGGTGCTGGAAACCGCATGCGCCCAGCTTGCCAGTTGGGCGGCGCAACCGAGAACATCAAAACTTACGCTGTCGGTAAATGTCAGCGCACGCCAGTTCCATCACCCGGATTTCGTCGATCAGGTGCTGGCGGTGCTGGCCAAAACAAAAGCCGATCCCAATCTTCTCAAACTGGAACTGACCGAAGGCATGCTGCTGGATGACGTGGAGGACATCATCGCCAAAATGAATGCGCTGAAAGCCCATGGCGTATCCTTCTCACTGGATGATTTTGGCACCGGTTATTCCTCGCTCTCCTATCTGAAACGGCTGCCGCTGTGCCAGTTAAAGATCGACAAGTCTTTTGTCCGCGATGTGCTCACCGACCCCAACGATGCCGCCATCGCCCAGACTATCATCGCCCTGGCAAAGAGCATGGGCCTGTCGGTTATTGCCGAGGGCGTGGAAACCGAAGCGCAGCGCATACTGCTCGAACAACACGGTTGCCTTGCCTTCCAGGGTTATATGTTCAGCAAGCCGGCCACGATCGGCGAATTCGAACAAATGGTTGAGAATTATGCGCGGCAACATCCTGAAGGTGGTGTCTGTAATTGCATGTAAGGTAATTGCCCTCAATAGGCTTGCTATGGCCATGTTTCAGCGTGATGTCCGTGATGACATGATTCAGTAGCAACTTTCTTTCGCTCCCACTGCGCCGCCAGCCCCGCAGCGCAAATTTACCGCGCAGCCGCGCGACAATTTCATTACAATGGCGCGCGATTTACGGGGCGCGCGCGTCATGGCCGACAGCAATCAGGAAACTCACTACACCGAAAATGTGCAGAATCACCTCAAGCAGGTGGAAGCGCTGCTGGACAATTGCATCCTGGCGGAGGAAATGGCAGCGATGCGCGAGCCGCCGCACGAGGGCCGTCACACGCCGCCCGGCACATCGCTGAACAAACAACATTTCGCCGACCTGCGCCACAAGCTTGACAGTTTGCACCCTGCGGACATCGCCTATATCCTCGAAGCCTTGCCCATCGAACAGCGTTTGCTGGTGTGGGACATGGTCAAATCGGAGCGCGACGGCGAGATATTGATCGAGGTTTCCGACGCGGTGCGCGATTCGCTGATCGCGACGATGAGCCGCGATGAGCTGCGCGAAGCCGCCGAACAGCTCGATACCGACGAACTCGCCGACCTCGCTCCCGACCTGCCGCAGAACGTGATGCGCGATGTGTTCAAGTCGCTCTCGATCGAAGAGCGTGAGCAATTGCGCGCGGCGATGTCGTACTCGGAAGATTCGGTCGGCGCGCTGATGGATTTCAACATGATTCCGGTGCGCGAGGACGTCACGCTGGAAGCGGTATCGCGCTACTTGCGCCGTTTCGACGAGTTGCCCGACCATACCGACCAGGTGTTCGTGACGGACCGTGAAGACCGCTTCAAGGGTGTGCTCCCGATCAACCTGATCGTCGTCAACGAACCGGAAATGGTGGTCGGCGATTTGATGCTGCCCGATACCATACAACTGCACCCGGAAGAAAAAGCGGAACAGGCCGCGCAGGCTTTCGAACGTTATGACCTGGTTTCTGCGCCGGTGGTGGATGAAGACGGCAAACTGGTCGGGCGGGTGACGGTGAACGTGGTGCTCGATTTTGTCCGCACCCAATCGGAAAGCGATATGCTGAGCCAGGTCGGTTTGCGCGAAGAGGAAGACATTTTCGCCTCGGTATGGAAGAGCGCACAGAACCGCTGGGCCTGGCTGGCGCTCAATCTTTGCACCGCATTTTTTGCCTCGCGGGTGATCGGCGGCTTTGAAGGCACGATCGAGAAATATGTCGCGCTGGCCACGCTGATGCCGATCGTCACCGGGATTGCAGGCAACTCGGCAAATCAGACCACCACGATCGTTATCCGCTCGCTGGCGCTGGGGCAAATCACACAAGGCAATGCGCGCCGGCTGATGCACAAGGAATTGGCGATCGGCGGATTCAACGGCCTGCTATGGGGCGGTATCGCAGGGCTGTTCGCTTATTTTCTGTACCGCAGCGTGGCGCTGGGTATCGTAATGACCGGCGCGATGCTGCTCAATCTGCTGGTGGGCGCAACCGTCGGCATGACTATCCCGCTCGTGATGCAGAAGCTGGGGCGTGACCCTGCCATCGGCTCCAGCGTGATGATTACCGCCATTACCGACAGCGGAGGGTTCTTTATCTTTCTGGGATTGGCGACAATCTTTCTGGTCTAAGAACATGAAGCCAGCCGCGCCTGGCTGGCTTGATCTGTATTGCCGTTTGCCAATTGGCTATACACACTACGCCGAGGCACGGGTAATGTGGAAGCCTGTTGTCCGAAAAAATCAAAAAAGGGCGGAAGAAGCAAACCGCCCCCGCGAGGCAAAATTACGCTTTTAGAATGCCGCCTGCTGGCTTGGCTGCCGGTTTTTTGGCAACTGCTTTTTTAGCTGCTGGCTTGGCTGCAACTTTTTTGGCTGCCGGTTTTTTGGCAACTACTTTTTTAGCTGCTGGCTTGGCTGCAACTTTTTTCGCTGCCGGTTTTTTGGCAACTACTTTTTTGGCTGCTGGCTTGGCTGCAACTTTTTTGGCTACCGGTTTCTTGGCAACTACTTTTTTGGCTGCTGGCTTGGCTGCAACTTTTTTCGCTGCCGGTTTCTTGGCAACTACTTTTTTGGCTGCTGGCTTGGCTGCAACTTTTTTCGCTGCCGGTTTCTTGGCAACTGCTTTTTTCGCTGCGGGTTTTTTGGCTGCTGGCTTAGCTGCGGGTTTTTTGGCTGCGGGTGCTTTTGCTGATGTTGCCATTTTCATTCTCCATAAGAATTTAGAACATTCACTACGACTCACTGCACACCCAAACGCCCTGTCTTTAAGTGAAAGACGCTTGCGGCATCGGTACTCTATCTACGTTTAAAAAAACCTGCAACAAATTTCGTGAAAAAAGTTTGTGTGAATTACAACAATCACAAAATAACTTTCTCTCCGGCATACAACTGCTTAACCGCCTCGCGTTCGCGCACCAGATGCACCGCCTTGCCGTCCACGATCACTTCGGCAGCACGCGGACGCGTGTTGTAATTCGAGCTCATGCTCATCCCGTAAGCGCCGGCGGAAAGCACGGCCAGCAACGATTGTGGCGCGATCGCCAGGTTGCGCGCATGGCCGATGAAATCGCCCGTTTCGCAAATTGGCCCGACTACTTCATAGCTTTGCGCGGCATGATTTTCACGCAGCACCGGCACAATCCCGTGGTAAGCATCGTACAAAGCCGGGCGCATCAGGTCGTTCATCGCGGCGTCGACGATCGCAAAATTCTTTTCTTCGCCATGCTTGAGATATTCCACGCGGGTCAGCAGCACGCCGGCGTTGCCGACCAGCACGCGCCCCGGCTCGATGATCAGCTTCTCGCTGCGCCCGCACAACGCGCCCAACAGTGCGGCCACATAATCCGCGATCGCGGGCGGCGTCTCGTCGCTGTAGCAAATACCCAGTCCGCCACCCAGATCGAGATGCTCCAGACGGATGCCTTCGCTGGCCAACCTGTCCACCAGCGCCAGTATTTTCTCCGCCGCCGCAATGAACGGGCTGGTGTCGGTAAGCTGCGAGCCGATGTGGCAATCGATGCCGGTGATGCGCAGATTAGGCAGCGTGCGCGCCTTGCGGTACAGCGCAACGGCCTCGGTATAAGCTACGCCGAATTTGTTTTGCTTCAGTCCGGTCGAGATATACGGGTGCGTCTTCGCGTCCACGTCGGGGTTCACGCGCAAGCTGATTGCCGCAACCTTGCCGATGCTGCCGGCCACCTGGTCGAGCCGCTCCAGCTCGGCAGCCGACTCGACGTTGAAACACAGAATGCCGGCCTCCAGCGCCATGCGCATCTCCGCGATACTCTTGCCCACGCCGGAAAACACCACCTTGCCGGCATCGCCGCCCGCCGCCAGCACCCGCTGCAATTCGCCGCCGGACACGATGTCGAAGCCCGCCCCCAGACGCGCAAACACGTTCAGGATCGCCAGATTGGAATTGGCTTTAACCGCGTAGCAGATCAGGTGCTCGCGCCCCCGCAACGCGTTGCTGAACTGGCGAAAGCCATCGGTCAGCGCGGCGCGCGAATACACATAACAGGGTGTGCCGAATTGCGCGGCAATATCCGCCAACGGCACCTGCTCGGCGTGCAGCGCATCGCCCTGATAATGAAAATAGTCGTTCATGGTTATTTGCCCGATTGCGTGGAAGTGTCTTTGCCCGATGGAAGTGTAAGCGGACCTTTGTGCCCGCAGCCTTGCAGCAGCGCGGCCAAAACCACGATAATGCCCAATGCAACGCCGACACGCATGATGACACTCCCTCAAACAGATTTACGGATTATAAAGGCTGATGATGAACGAAAGCGAATTCAACCAACTGGCCGATGCCGCGCTGGCGCGCATCGAAACCTCGATTGACGATCACGGCGGCGATGTCGAATGCAACCGCAGCGGCAACGTGCTTGAAGTGGATTTCGACAACGGACAGAAGATCATCATCAACCGCCACGATGTGAATCAGGAAATCTGGGTCGCCGCCAAATCCGGCGGTTTCCATTATGCCTGGCAGGATGGCGCGTGGCGCAGCCGGCGCGATGGCAGCGAGCTATTTGCCAAACTCACCGCGCTGTTTGCCGAACAGAACGAGCCTATCGCGTTCGGTTGAGTATTTCAGAACGGGGCTATTCGGGGCGGATCGACAAGACAATCTTCCCGATCATGCCGCCCGCTTCGATCATCCGGTGCGCCTCGGCAGCCTGCTCCAGCGGCAACTTATGCGATACCAGCACACCGAGTTTGCCTGCTTCGATCAGCGCCGTGCACTGCTCCAGTATCCTGCGCTGGCGCACCCGCTCGTCGTGCAGCTTCAATAGTTGCGGCGTGAGCATCAGGTCAAAACATAGCGACAGATTGCGCATCCGCGCCAGTTGCACGTCGGCTGCGGCCAGCGGCGTAGCCAATATGCTGACCAACCTGCCCCCGATACGCACGGCATTCAATGAGCGCAAGAAGGTTTCATTACCCACCGTATCGAATACGACATCCGCACCCGCACCCCCCGTCCAGACCAGCGTTTCGGCAACAAAATCCTGCTCGTTGTAACGGATGATCTTTTCCGCGCCGAGCCCATGCGCCAGGCCAGCCTGCTTGTCGTCGGCGACCGTGACGGCAATGCGCGCGCCGAGATGCTGAGCCAATTGCAACGCGACATGCCCGACACCGCCAGCAGCGCCGTGGATCAGAATGGTCTGCCCGGTTTGCAAGTTGGCGCGCTCCACCAATGACTCCCAGGCGGTGAGCAACACCAGCGGCAACGCGGCACTGTCATGCAAACTCAGGTTAGCCGGTTTGGTCGTGCAGTAATCTTCATGCAGCGTCGTGTATTCCGCATAGCAACCCGGCTCGCCGCCGAGGTTTCCGCCCAGCCCGCCATTGCAGAAATACACCGCATCCCCGCTCTTGAAGCGCGTCACCGCACTGCCGGTTTCTTCGACGATACCCGCGCCGTCGCAGCCGAGTATCGCGGGCAGCTTGTCCGGGTAAAAGGACGGCTTGGCGCGCAGCTTGGCGTCGAGCGGGTTGACGCCGGCAGCGGCGAGCGCGACGCGCAGGTGATGCGGCGACGGCAATTCGGGTTTCGGTATATCGCGCAGTTGCAGCACCTCGGTGCCGCCCGCGGCGGTGGCGAGTATCGCTTTCATCTAAAATCCTCAGCACTCGTCATTCCCGCGAAGGCGGGAATCCAGTTGTATAAAACATTCTCCGCAACGCGGAAATAAAACCCCAAATGCATTTTGAATAGAATCGCTGGATTCCCGCCTTCGCGGGAATGACGTTTATGGGAATGTCGCTATGTTAAACTTCATGCATATTTTTTGCGAGATAACATCATGTCTGGAAATACCTTCGGCACCCTGTTCACCGTCACTTCGTTCGGCGAATCGCACGGCGCGGCGATCGGCTGCATCGTCGATGGCTGCCCACCCGGCATGGCCTTGTGCGAGGCCGACATCCAGCATGACCTCAACCGGCGCAAGCCCGGCACCTCGCGCCATGTCACGCAGCGCAAGGAATCGGATACCGTCGAAATCCTGTCCGGCATATTCGAAGGCAAGACCACCGGCACGCCGATCGCGCTGCTGATCCGCAACGAAGACCAGCGCAGCAAGGACTACGGCAGCATCGCCGAGACCTTCCGCCCCGGCCACGCCGACTACACCTACTGGCAGAAATACGGTATCCGCGACTATCGCGGCGGTGGGCGCGCGTCGGCGCGCGAGACGGCCGGGCGCGTCGCGGCCGGTGCGATCGCGAAGAAATGGCTGAACGAACGCTACGGCGTCACGGTGCGCGGCTATCTCGCACAACTCGGCGAGATCGCAATCCCGTTCAAGAGCTGGGACGACGTGAGCAACAACCCGTTCTTCGCGCCGGATGCCAGCGTCGTGCCATCACTGGAAGACTACATGGACGCGCTGCGCAAATCCGGCGACTCGATCGGCGCGAAGCTCGCGGTCGTCGCGCACAACGTCCCGGTCGGTTGGGGCGAGCCGGTATTCGACCGCCTCGATGCCGACATCGCCTACGCGCTGATGGGCATCAACGCGGTCAAGGGCGTCGAGATCGGCGCGGGTTTTAATTGCGTGACGCAGAAAGGCAGCGAACACGGCGACGAACTGACCCCGCAGGGCTTCGTCGGCAACAATGCGGGAGGCATCCTCGGCGGCATCTCCACCGGGCAGGACATCGTCGCGCACTACGCGATCAAGCCCACCTCCAGCATCCGCACCGAACGCAACTCGATCGACAAATCCGGCAACCCGGCCAAAGTCTCCACCGAAGGCCGCCACGACCCCTGCGTCGGTATCCGCGCCACGCCGATCGCCGAGGCGATGCTGGCGCTGGTGCTGATCGACCATGCGTTGCGGCATCGCGGGCAGAATGGAGATGTGGTTTGCGCGACGCCTAAGTTACGTTAGGTGCAAGAAACATTCCATGCGAACCTTGGCCATAATTCTTTTGCTCGTTGCCTTGCCATTAGTCGCATGTGCAGGCACTGACTGCAAAGACCAGCGTGCGCATCGGAAGCAAGCATAGGATGGATTGAGCGCGGCAATGCCAATTGACCTTTGCTTATTTAACGGTTACGGAGAAAACATGCCCCGAACTTGCCTTAATTTCACAATTACTTTGATCGTTTTGCTGTTTTCTGCCACGACTGCGTTCGCCGCTAAAAATGCGCCGCACGCCGCGCATATTAACGGAGGTGATCCGGTTGCTGGCAAGGATAAATCCATGTTGTGCCAAAGTTGCCACGGAGAGGACGGCAACAGCCCAAGCACGGAAATCCCCAAACTTTCCGGGCAATATGCAACTTATATCCAGAAACAAATCCGTGACTTTCAGTCAGGCTTCCGTAAAGACCCGGTGGTGTCCGAGATGGCAGCGACCCTACCCAACAATCAGGATATGCTCGATATTTCAGCGTATTTCGCAAGCCAGCAGCCCATGAAAGCGGATGAACCGGTGATCAATCAAGCCGGGCAGGATCGGTTCATGAAAGACGGGAATGGCTGCGTAACATGCCATGAATTGGGCGGTAAAGGCGCGGGGGCCGGGAGCCCTTTGGCGCCGCTGATCGGCGGCCAGCATAAGGATTATCTGGTTAAACAGCTCAAGGCTTTCAAAAAAGGCGAGCGCAGAGAAGTAAAAGGCATGATGAACATGATCCTCGGCTTTATGTCCGATCAGGATATTGAGGATGTGGCTAGCTATGTCTCCGGGTTGTAAATAAAAAAGGGTTGGTTTAATTGCAGCCCCCATTTATTTTTCAAGGCGGCACACAATTGCAAGCGCTATTTTGCGGTTAGCCGCCACAGCGATGTAAGTTCTGCTGCCCGGGCAGCATGGAGCGTACCACTGGTGCCGGAGACACGGGGATGATGTGGTTTCACATCCATTTTCCCCAAGACCTTCAAGCCTGCCTTGTTAATCGCGGCAAGCAACTCGGCGCGTGTGCGCAGCCCCATATGTTCGGCAAGATCGGAGAGTACCAACCAGCCTTCGCCACCTGCTTCCAGATGCGCGGACAGGCCATCAAGAAAACCCAGCAACATCCGGCTATCCGGATCAAACACCGCGTGTTCAAGCGGTGAGCTTGGCCGCGCGGGAACCCATGGCGGGTTGCATACCACCAGTGCGGCACGCCCTTCTGGAAACAAATCGGCCTGCACTACGTCAACCTGTGCAGCGATACCCAGCCGCATCAAATTTTCGCGCGCACAAGTTAGCGCACGCTGATCCTGATCGGTGGCGACAACATGTTTGATACCACGACGTGCCAATACGGCGGCCAGCACGCCCGTGCCTGTGCCGATATCGAACGCCACGGAATGCGTTTCGGTCAGTTCAGGCAACGGCGTCTCGGCCACCAACCCGATGTATTCGCCGCGTGTCGGCGCGAATACGCCATAATGCGGATGAATGCGGGCGCCCAGCGCCGGAATTTCCACGCCGTTCTTGCGCCACTCATGGGCGCCGATTAGTCCCTGTAGCCCGCGCAGCGATGCGATGTAAGGTTGGGTTTCCGTTTCGGGGCCATAGGCTTCCAGGCAAGCCTGACGTGCATCGGGGGCACGGCGCAACGGGATGCTGTGATCGGCATTGAACGGTATCAGCAACATGTTCAGGATGCGGGCGCGCTGCGATTGAGCCATGCGATGCAAATGAAAGACTTCGTTAAAGTGAAGTTCGCATAGCGATTCGTTTGCCCTTTCTCCCGCAGGAATTAACAATTGTTTTTCTCGTTCGCTTCCTCGCCCGCTTGCGGGATAACCAGCCACTTGGACACCGTTTGTTGGTGGCCTAGTGGAATGGCTAGTGGTTCCATCAGAGGATTGAGGTGAGGGCATTGGGGGAAAGTTGGATAGGGGGAAACGGGTATGCCCTGTGGGTGTGGCCGGAGTTTTTTTATTTTTGTGTGCACCTGGTTTCTCATTCGCGCGCCGCATCATCGCTTGCAGCAATTGGCGCGCATTCTGAAAATCACCGCGCCACAGCAGCGCGGTGCCCTCACAGGCAAAACGGTAGGCGGCGTCGGCAGTCATCCGATCGTCAGCGATCACAACGCGCTTGGGCGGCGGCGTGCCGCTCTCCGAACGCCAACGGGCGGATCGCTCTTCGCCCGCTTCATTCCAGCGGATCACAGCAAGATCATTCACTAGCGCCCTTCTTCGCGTTTGAGCTGCTGGTAGCGCAGCTTGGCTGCATGATCGTCGCGTGCGGAGGTTATTTCACGCATCACGGAATGTACGTCGGCTTTTCTTTCGCTTTGCTTGAAACGGCCAGTCAGGGGCGTGCCGGGAAACAGTTCGCCGCGCTGATAAAGCGCCCATATTTCCTTGCCATACTGGGTGGCTTGCAGTTCGGGGGCAAACTGACCGAAGTAGTTGGCCAGATTTTCGATATCCCGCTCCAGCATGCGGCTGGCATTGTTGTTGGCGGCGGCGTCCACCGCCTGCGGCAAATCGATGATGACCGGCCCTTGGCTATCGACGAGAACATTGAATTCGGACAGATCGCCGTGGACGATGCCCGCGCACAGCATCAGCACCACCTGCCTGATCAGCATCGCGTGAAATTCCCGCGCCTGTTGCTCCGTGAGTTCCAGATCGTTGAGTCTGGGAGCAGGCTCGCCATGCTCGTCCGACACCAGTTCCATCAGCAGCACACCCTCGTAAAAATTATAGGGTTGCGGCACGCGCACGCCGGCGGCGGCGAGTTTGTACAAGGCGTCAACCTCGGCGCGTTGCCAGGCGGCTTCCTGTTCCTTGCGCCCATAGCGCGAGCCTTTTTCCATCGCGCGAGCTTGGCGGCTGTTTTTTATCTGGCGTCCTTCGGTGTAGTGAACCGCCTGATGGAAACCGCGCTGGTTGGCTTCCTTGTAAATTTTTGCGCAACGAATTTCGTCTCCGCACTGGACGACATAGACCGTCGCTTCTTTTCCGCTCTTGAGTTGGCGCAAGACCTTGTCTACAAGGCCGTCTTCGATCAGCGGTTCAATTCTTTTCGGGATTTTCATCGGCTATAACATGTCATCCGTAGGGTGGGCTATGCCCACCATGCCGGGCATAGCCCGGCCTACATCCGGCTTCGCGCCATTCTGCTTGGACGCATCCGGCGTCTGCTTGAGCATCGCTGCGCGCGACTCGGGCGTTTCCAGGCTGATGCGCCCCAGCTTCCCGGCGCGATATTCCGTCAGCAATATCATTGCCGCCTTTTCCATGTCGGGTTCGCCGCCCCGGCCTTTCAGCAGGCAGCCGCGCTTTCTGGCGATGGCTTCGACCACGCCGATGCCATCCATCACAGTTGCATCCAGGCCGAAACGTTCGGCGAGCTGCGCGGAGTAGCGTGCCAGCAGGATGTTGGCGAGATGTTCGGCGATCTCCTCCTCGATGACGGCATTGCGGCCGATCGCGTGAATCGCGGCCAGCATCAGGCCGTCCTCGGGATGCTCGATCTTCGGCCACATCAGGCCCGGAGAATCGGTCAGCGTCATGCGCTCGTTCAGGTTGTGGCACTGCTGCGACTTGGTCACGGCGGGCTCATCGCCGACATTTGCGACGCGACGTTTGAGCAGCATGTTCATCAGCGTCGATTTGCCGACGTTGGGGATACCCATGATCATCATGCGCAGCGGTTTGAAGTTGCTGTCACGATGCGGCGCCAACGTCTGGCATAGCTTGGGCACTTTGGCCGCATCGCTGGCGCTCTTGCAGCTCAACGCCACGGCCTTGACGCCTTGCTGCCTGTTGTAGAAATCCAGCCAAGCCTGGGTGACGGCAGGATCGGCCAAGTCGGCCTTATTGAGTATCTTCAGGCAGGGGCGCTGACGATGTTCGCGCAATTCCCGGATCATTGGGTTGCAACTGGCCTCCGGCGCACGCGCATCCAGCACTTCGATGACGACATCGATGCTTGCCATCGTCTCGGCCGCTTTCTTGCGTGCCGAGGTCATATGACCGGGAAACCACTGGATAGACATTTGGGAGCCTCTAAAAATCCACATTTCATCCCAACTGCTACGTTGCGGAAGAAATTTCTTGCTTACATATCAAAATATATGCGGCGCGGCAAAACGAAGTTTCAGTGTAGGGTAACCTTCAGGTTAGCCGGAACTAAAATTTCTTCCGCGCCTTGCATTTGGGCGAACTCTGAATTTTTAGAGGCTCCCATTTGGCATGTTTTTCTGATTAAAGGCGGATTTTACTCCGTACGGCTCGCCATCACCTGATAAAAACTTGCAGGTGTGTCAGTCAGGCTTCAGCAGCGCCAGTTGTGCCGCGTCGAGATAACACCATGCGCCCCCGGCAAGCCCCAACTCGTCGAGTTTCAATCTGCCGATCTGCGCACGGTGCAGCGCTGCGCAGTGGTTGCCGGCGGCGGCCAGCATGCGTTTGACCTGATGGTATTTGCCTTGCTCCAGCACGATCTCGATCCGGTGTGTATCGACGATGCGGCAGCTCACCGCCGCCAGCGGCGCAGGCTCGTCATGCAGTTTCACCCCGGCCAGCAATCGTGCGGCCAGCTCCGGCGTGGCGGCTTCAGCAGTCGTGGCGACATAAACTTTCGGCACATGGTGTTTGGGCGAGGATTGTTTGTGGATGAACGGCCCGTCGTCCGACATCAGCAGCAGGCCGGTGGTGTCGTGGTCGAGGCGTCCGACCGGCTGCACGTCGCGCCGCGCAAATTGTTCCGGCAGGATAGTTAGCACACCGGGATGGTGGCTGGCCTTGCGCGAGCATTCGAAACCGGCCGGTTTGTTCAGTGCGATATAGACATGCTTGCGGTATGTCCACGGCTCGCCGAAGATTGTGAATTCAAGGTTGCCGGTCTCGATGGCGGCGCGGCTGTCCCGAATGACATTGCCGGCGATGCTCACTTCCCCGCCGGCAACCAATTCGCTGCACCACTTGCGCGTGCCAAAGCCCTGCGATTGCAGGATACGATCCAGAGTTAGCTTGCTCATGGCGTGACTGTAGCAGAAACGCCGTAATTTTCTGGCATAGTGCAGCAACAGCGTTGCGTAAAACATGCTGGCTAAGCGCTTCATGCGGATATAGACTACGCATATCCTTAACCGTAAGAAAGACGCGGCACTATGACAAACATTCAGGCTTTGACCTACCCGGTTATACATGACCGCGAGGCGTTGTGCGAATTTGCCGATGTATTGCTGGACCGCGCGCCGGAGATCGAAAAAAACATGGCCAAACTGAGCCATGATTCTTCCAACCGTGTGGTGGTTGCGGATATTTTCCGCGCGCTGCACAACATCAAGGGTGATGCCGCACTGTGCAAAGTCGAAATAGCGGGCCTGATCGCGCACCCGATCGAATCGCTGTTGACCCGTTTGCGCTCTGGCGAAGTACGTTACACCCAGCTGTTGGGCGAAGTGATATTGCTTGCTGTGGACCGGCTTGAGCTGGCGATCGAAGCGCTGGTAGCGGACAGGCCGGTGGCGCACCTGAAACTGGTAGCGCTGGTGGATGGTCTGGAGCAGATGGGCCAGGCGCCCCAAGCCAGTCTTGATGCTGCGGCTGCCAAGGTAATCAAATCGGTCACAGGATTTCAGCCACAGGCGACGCTACGAAGTTCAATCGACAAGCTGCCCGATCCGGGAAAATCAAAGAACAGCATGGCGGCCGATCTGCTGTTCTTTCGTTCTCTTGCCTTGCAGTTTGAAACGCATTCACCAATGTTCAAAGGGCGCGCCGCGCGCATCCATCAACTGGCCCTGGACACCAATCGTGAGGCAAATTCTCCGGTGGATGCGACGCAACTGGAGGCGGCGGTCTATATGCACGATGTGGGCATGATGTTTTTGTCAGAATCCATATGGCTTAAAGTGGGTAACATCAGCGATGAGGAGCGCAGTATCCTCCACACACATTCCGGACTCGGCGCCGGTTTGCTGGAGCGTATGGATGGCTGGAAGGGAGCGGCGGAAATGGTGCATCAGCACCACGAAATGTGGAATGGGGCAGGTTATCCGGATGGTTTGCAAGGCGACAAAATTTGTCCGGGCGCAAAGATTCTTGCGATCGTGGACGCCTTTGAGGCAGTCACGCTCAAACACAGTACGCGCGGGCATAATCGCTCCGTACTGCGCGCTATTGCCGAAGTCAATGCCTGTGATAGCCAGTTTGCACCGGAATGGATCGAGCCGTTCAATGCCGTTATCCGGCGCATGATCGAACATTAGGGGTATGCTGCGCCGTTCCCCGTTATTACAGGATCCAGGATCGTGAGAGCCTCCAAAAATTTACTTTTGCGTGATGAAGCGCAAGGAGCCGCGCAGCGAATGACGAGACAACATACCGCATAGCGGCTTGTTGCGGCAAAAACTGATCTTCAGGTTATGTTGAAGCCACATATCAAATCGATAGACGGGGAATGAGCGACAACGAAGTTGCGGTGAAGGCTCATATCGGCGCAGCTGATGTGAAACTGCGAAGCAGTGGCCGGAACCAACACGCGACACAGCGATTCGCCCGGAAAATAAATTTATAGAGGCCCATTCGTGAAAATATTTCGTATTTGCGGTTACGGCAGCGGGCGTAGCGTTCTGGTGTCAAGGCTGGCCGAAGAATTCAGCTTTCGCCAACTTGAAATCGCGGTAATCAAGCATGCGCACAAGCCGTTCGACCTGGACAAACAGGGCTCGGATACTTACAACCTGCGCCAGAGCGGATGCCGGCAGACCCTGATCGCCAACCGCGACCGCTGGGGGTTGTTGTGCGAAACACCCGAGCGACCGGAGCCAGACCCGATTCTGTTAGCCAGGCATCTCGCCGAGTGCGACCTGGTGCTTGCGGTCGGATTCGATAGTGCGCCGCTGCCCGGTCTCGAAGTGATTCGCTCCAACAATCAGACAGCACCGTTATACCAGCACGATGCGCATATCCAGACCGTCGTCATTGATGGTGCGCCACCACCCAATGTGCCCTATGCCTTTGCGCATGATGAGATCGAAAATATCGCGACCCATATAACGGAGCAGGCGATAGTGCTTGTGGTGTAAACGGCTTAGTTGTTTTCGAGGAACAGGATTACCTTTTTTCCGCGCGCAACAAGGCATGAACGATCTCGCACACTATCGCCTTGTGCCTGGGCGCCAAACGCTGAAAATCTTCCGGCAGCGTTTTGAGGGCATCCTCTCCATAGGCGCTACGTTCTTCCTCCACTTTCAGCGCCACCACGCTTTTCTCGTTCTCACCATAGTGCAGCCAATAGGGAGACGCCTTCAGCCATTTTGCCAGGGTGCGGATTTTATCTCCTGCGGGAATAGCTTCCCCGTTGAGCCACTTGCGCACGGCTTGAGTGGTAACCGGTTTACCCAGATAACGCCGGTTGAATTCGCGTGCCACGCCGGTAGGGCTGGCAATGCCGATCCCAGCATCGTTGAACAAGCGCGTCAACCGCTTGCCGAAAGCTTCCTTCTCGTTCATCAGACTCATGTACAAAAGTTACCATTCTGTTGGTAATTATCAGTTGCTTTTATGGGTAACCGGAAATAAACTACAAAAAACTTGGCAAGCACCCTCTGCAATATTGGTTGCCGTAAATCAGGCAAATGTGCGGAGAAGGCGACGCGCAGCCAGTTACAAAAAAGGCCGGGAAACGGCTGAGCATGCAACCCGAGGAGTGAAAAACAAATGGCAACCAAACAAACAAAAAAGGGAGAAGCTTTTGTTTTCGTCATCACTTTCGGTATGCGCCATCAGCGCAATTGTTAGAGCATACGTAGGGTGGGCACATCATTGCGCCCACGCAGTTCCAATATCGCGTGTGCAGATAAAACCTCTGCCCACCCAAAAACTATTATTCACTTGCCTGCTGGGCGTTCTGCCTGTCGCAGTATCTGCACAGCCCTATGTGATTTCCGCCGACGGCACCGAGGTCACCGACCAGAAAACGGGGCTGATCTGGCGGCGCTGCGCCGAAGGCATGGTTTTCAGCGCTGGCACTTGCACGGGAAAAGCCCGTGCGTTTGCATATGAGGCTGCCTTGCAGCATGCTGCAACCCAAGCCAGAAGCACCGGTATCGCCTGGCGTTTGCCGAATATAAAAGAGCTTTCCAGTATTGCCAATAAAAGCCGCAGCAGCCCGGCGATTGATCCTGCGGCTTTCCCGGCTACGCCAGCAAGCTGGTTTTGGTCTGCCTCGCCCGAGGTTGGCAGCTCCAGCTACGCCTTGTGCACCAGCTTCAACAGTGGCAGCGTTTACAGCTACTACCGCAACAGCAATGGTTATGTGCGGTTAGTGCGTGCCGGTCATTGATTTGGCCGCATAACAGCTTTGGTTGGTATTGCGTTTTGCTGGATGGATATTGGACATGCGTAAGGTGGTCAGAGGCTTTATATTTGTACGCCCTACAAAAACTTCGGCACGGCGACCGTTCCCCGGATTCCGCTTCGTTTCATCCGGGCTATAAGCCAACCATTAATGATGGAGGGAGCCATAATGAAAACAGCACAACTTGCCATACTGTTATTTATTTGTCTGTTGGGCATTCTGCCTGTCGCAGCCTCTGCCCAGCCCTATCTGATTTCCGCCGACGGCACCGAGGTCACCGACCAGAAAACGGGGCTGATCTGGCGGCGCTGCGCCGAAGGCATGGTTTTCAGCGCTGGCACTTGCACGGGAAAAGCCCGTGCGTTTGCATATGAGGCTGCCTTGCAGCATGCTGCAACCCAAGCCAGAAGCACCGGTATCGCCTGGCGCTTGCCGGATATAAAAGAGCTTTCCAGTATTGCCGATAAAAGCCGCAGCAGCCCGGCGATTGATCCCACGGCTTTTCCGGCTACGCCGGCAAGCTGGTTTTGGTCTGCCTCGCCCTTCGCTGGCAAATCCAATCTCGCCTGGGGCGTCTATTTCTACAATGGCGATGTCAGCTACTACCGCCTCAATAATTACCATGTGCGGTTAGTGCGTGCCGGCCATTGATTGGGCCGCGCAACCGTTTTGGGTATTGTATTTCGCCGTGAGCAATGGCGGAAACAAGCTGGCGCGCGCTGTGTGCATGATCGATGGCTGTATAAACGAGAGCGGGTAGCCCGGACAAAAACCTTTTCCGGATCATGTTGCTTTGACCAAATCCTGCCGCTGGCGCAAAATTTCAAACTCGCAACGACCAATCTTGTTTTCACTTAACCGGCAGCCATGTCAGAAGTATTCAAAATCACCCCGGCTTCACTCTCCGTAAACCTTGCCATTCAGGACTATCGCACACTGGATGTGCCGCGTGATTACGGCACATCGATCAGCGACACGCTGCTGCGGCCAATGCGCGATTTGCGCATTTCCGTCACGGATCGCTGCAACCTGCGCTGCACTTATTGCATGCCGCGCGAAGTTTTCGATGAAAGCCATAATTTTTTGCCACGAGCCGAATTGCTCAGCTTCGAGGAAATCGAGCGTTTGGCCAGATTGTTCATTCAATTGGGCGTGCAAAAAATCCGCCTGACCGGCGGCGAGCCGTTGTTGCGACGCGGCATCGAGCAACTCATCGAAAGCCTGTCCAAATTACATACCGCACAAGGCAAACCTGTGGAAGTCGCGCTGACCACCAATGCGGTATTGCTGGCACAGAAAGCGCAATCGCTCAGGAATGCCGGCTTGTCGCGCGTAACGGTCAGCCTGGATGGGCTGAGCGAAGAGGTTTTTCAGCGCATGAGCGATTCGGATGTGCCGGTCAAAACCGTGCTGGACGGCATTGCCGCCGCGCAACAGGCCGGGTTCGCGCCGGTCAAAGTCAATGTGGTGGTGAAGCGCGGCATGAACGACGGTGAAATCATTCCGCTGGCCAGGCATTTTCGCAACAGCGGCGTCGTGCTGCGCTTCATCGAGTTCATGGATGTCGGCACGACCAACGGCTGGCGCATGGATGATGTTGTTCCGGCGCAGGAAATACTGCGCCAGATCGCCGGCCACTATCCGATCCGCCAGATCGATCCCAACTATAGCGGCGAAGTGGCGGAGCGCTGGAGCTATCTGGACGGCGGCGGCGAAATTGGTGTTATTTCTTCCGTCACGCAGGCGTTCTGCCACGAATGCACCCGCGTCCGGCTTTCCACCGATGGCAAACTGTACAATTGTCTGTTCGCCGCCAGTGGCGCCGATCTGCGCACCCCGTTACGGATGTGCGAAAGCGACCGGGTGTTGACCAACCTGATCGCCGGCCACTGGATGCAGCGCAATGACCGTTATTCGCAACTGCGCCACGCGGCAACCGTTCCGATGCAGAAGATCGAAATGTCTTATATCGGCGGGTGACAACATCAAGTGTTGGTATAATGCCTGCCCTTTAATTCATTGAGAGCTTGAGCGGAGAACCATGAGCGAATTTTTGTTTACTTCCGAATCTGTGTCCGAGGGCCACCCCGACAAGGTATCTGATCAAATTTCCGATGCGATCCTGGATGCGATCCTGGCGCAAGACCCTTACGCGCGGGTAGCGGCGGAAACGCTGACCAACACCGGCTTGGTGGTATTGGCGGGCGAAATCACCACCACCGCCAATGTCGACTACATCCACGTGGCGCGCAATACACTCAAGCGCATCGGCTACGACAACACCGAATACGGCATCGACTACAAGGGCTGTGCGGTGCTGGTGGCTTACGACAAGCAAAGCCCGGACATCGCGCAGGGCGTGGATCGCGCTTCCGACGACTTCATGAATCAGGGGGCCGGCGATCAGGGCCTGATGTTCGGCTATGCCTGTAACGAATCGCCGACGCTGATGCCGCTGCCGATTCACATGGCGCACCGCATCGTGGAACGCCAGGCGGAACTGCGTCACGATGGCCGTCTGCCGTGGCTGCGCCCGGACGCCAAATCGCAGGTGACGATCCGCTATGTGGACGGCAAGCCGCATGCCATCGATACCGTGGTGTTGTCCACTCAACACGCGCCGGAAATGACGCTGCCGCAAATTCGCGAGGCGGCGATCGAAGAGATCATCAAACCGATGCTGCCGAAAGAGCTGGTCAAGGGCAACATCAATTACCTGATCAACCCGACCGGGCGTTTCGTCGTCGGCGGCCCGCAAGGCGATTGCGGCCTGACCGGGCGCAAGATCATCGTCGATACCTACGGCGGCTCGGCCCCGCACGGCGGCGGCGCATTTTCCGGCAAGGATCCTTCCAAGGTGGATCGCTCTGCGGCTTACGCCGGCCGTTATGTCGCCAAGAATATCGTGGCGGCAGGGTTGGCCAGCAAATGCCTGGTGCAGGTCTCCTATGCGATCGGCGTAGCCAAGCCAACCAGTGTGATGGTGGATACTTTCGGTACCGGCAAGGTTTCCAACGAGAAAATGACAGAGTTGGTGCTGCGTCATTTCGACCTGCGCCCCAAGGGTATCGTACAGATGCTCGATCTGTTACGCCCCATTTATGAGAATACCGCCGCTTACGGCCACTTTGGCCGCGAAGAACCGGGCTTCACCTGGGAAAACACCGACAAAGCAGACTCTCTGCGGGAGGATGCGGCAAAATAATGTTTCTCAGCTTAATAAATTAGGGCGCATACAAAAATTTGCAAAAACCCGGATGAGCCACTAGAATGCGCGCCTTTCCGTTGTACCGAATTTTCAAGGAGTAGTCATGGCAAATAGCGCACAAGCCCGCAAGCGTGCACGTCAGGCAGTTAAACAGAATGCTCATAACAGCAGTCTGCGCTCGGAATTGCGCACTGCGGTCAAGAAGGTCATCAAGGCAATCGAAGCAGGTGACAAGGCTGCCGCTCAAGCCGTTTACAAAGATTCCGTCAGCACTGTGGACAGCATCGCCGACAAGAAGATCATCCACAAGAACAAGGCTGCCCGCCACAAGAGCCGCCTGTCTGCGGCAATCAAGGCGATGGCGTAACACCGCTGCGTTTTGATTCACCGCAAGCAAGCCGGCAGCGATGTCGGCTTGTTTGCTTTGAGAGACTGTTTGGCTCGATAATACACACTTGATTTTGCTAACGGCGGCTTGTCCGCCGTCTTTGTTTAGGAATTTCGTATGTCGCATGTAATGAACACATATGCCCGCCTCCCTGTCTCTTTTGTGCGCGGAGAAGGCGCATGGCTATGGGACGCCGAGGGCAAACGCTATCTGGACGGCTTGTCCGGCATCGCCGTGAATACGCTGGGGCATGCGCACCCGCGTTTCACCGCCGCGCTGAATGGGCAGATCGGAAAATTGATCCACTGTTCAAACCTCTATCAGGTGGGCGAACAGGAACTGCTGGCCGACAAACTGTGCAGTCTGTCTGACATGCAGGAAGTATTTTTCTGCAACTCCGGCTGCGAGGCGAACGAGGCCGCGATCAAGCTGGCGCGCCTGTACGGCCATCAGCAGGACATCGAATCCCCGGCGATCATCGTGATGGAAAAAGCCTTCCACGGGCGCACGCTGGCAACCCTTTCCGCGACCGGCAACCGCAAGGTGCAGGCCGGTTTCGAGCCGCTGGTCAGTGGTTTTGTGCGGGTGCCCTACAACGATCTGGAGGCGATCCGCCATGTTGCCCAGCACAACAGCAACGTGGTCGCGGTGCTGGTCGAGCCGATCCAGGGCGAAGGCGGCATCCGCACGCTGGATATCGCTTACCTGCAACAACTGCGCCAGATTTGCGACGAGCAGAACTGGCTGCTGATGCTGGATGAGGTGCAATGCGGTATCGGGCGCACCGGCAAATGGTTTGCCTTCCAGCACGCCGGCATCCAGCCCGACGTGATGACGCTGGCCAAGGGGCTGGGCTCCGGCGTGCCGATCGGGGCATGCCTGACCGCCGGCAAGGCGGCCGGCCTGTTCAAGCCGGGCAATCACGGCTCCACGTTCGGCGGCAATCCGCTGGCGTGTACCGCAGGCCTGACGACGCTGAACATCGTCGAGCAGGACAAGCTGCTGGCTCACGCCGAAAGCCTCGGCCAATTCATCCGCGAAGGCATCGCCACCGCGTTGCAGGGAGTGAGTGGCGTCAAGGAGATTCGCGGTCAGGGGCTGATGATCGGCGTCGAACTCGACAAGCCTTGCGGAGACTTGGTCAAGAATGCTCTCGCCAAAGGGTTGTTGATCAATGTGACCGCCGACAACGTGATCAGGTTGTTGCCGCCGCTGGTGATGTCGCAAGACGAGGCGCGGCAACTGCTGGATATCCTGTGTCCGCTGATGAAAGAATTTTTGCAATCCTGATTGGTGATGACCCATGTCAGCCCAGCCCATGTCAATAAAGCAACCCGTGCCGGTAAAACATTTTTTGCAGTTCAAGGACTTCACCCGCGAGGAGTTTGAGTACCTGTTCGAGCGCACCCGCGTCATCAAGCAGAAATTCAAGGCCTACCAGCAATACTGGCCGCTGCAGGATCGCACGCTGGTGATGATCTTCGAGAAGGCCAGCACCCGCACGCGCCTGTCGTTCGAGGCCGGGATGCAGCAACTGGGCGGCTCGGCGATCTACCTGAACACGCGCGACTCGCAACTGGGGCGCGGCGAGCCGGTGGAAGACGCCGGGCAGGTGATTTCGCGGATGAGCGACATCGTGATGATCCGCACTTTCGAGCAATCCATCATCGAGCGCTTCGCCGCGCATTCGCGTGTGCCGGTGATCAACGGCCTGACCAACGAATACCATCCGTGCCAGGTGCTCGCCGATATCTACACTTACGTTGAACAGCGCGGCAGCATCAAGGGCAAGACTGTGGCGTGGATCGGCGACTCCAATAACATGTGCAACACCTGGCTGCAAGCGGCGGAAATACTGGATTTCAACGTGCATGTCTCGACACCGCCCGGCTATGAGGTCGAACCGGAGCGCGCCGGGACGTTCGGCGAAGATCACTACGAAGAATTCGCCGACCCGATGGAAGCGGCGCGCGGTGCCGATCTGGTAACCACCGACGTATGGACCAGCATGGGTTTCGAAGCGGAGAACGAAGAGCGCATGAAAGATTTTGCCGACTGGCAGGTCGATGCAGACATGATGCGCGTTGCTGCGCCAGACGCACTGTTCATGCACTGCCTGCCCGCGCACCGCGGCGAGGAAGTCTCCGCCGAAGTCATCGACGGCCCGCAAAGCGTGGTGTGGGACGAGGCGGAAAATCGTTTGCATGTGCAAAAAGCTCTTATGGAATACCTATTGCTGGGAAAAGTGAATTGAAACGCGTATCCCAATTGCAAACGATTTCGGCGTAGGCTAACTTGCGCAGCAAGTTAAACCGCATAGCGGTGGCCGAAGCCAAAACAGGTTGCATGTGCAAAAAGCGCTGATGGAATATCTGTTGCTGGGCAAGATAAACGGTTAGCAAAAAATGTAGGGTGGGTTAGGCCGCAGGCCGTAACCCGCCATTCGAAACCGGTGGGTTACGCCGCGATGCGGCTAACCCACCCTACGATGGAGAAGCAAAGAAACATGAGCGACATCAAAAAAGCCGTCCTCGCCTACTCCGGCGGACTCGATACTTCGGTCATCCTGAAATGGTTGCAGGATACCTATCAATGTGAAGTCGTGACCTTCACGGCAGACCTTGGGCAGGGCGAAGAGCTGGAGCCGGCGCGCCAGAAGGCGTTGAAGTTCGGCATCAAGCCGGAGCAGATATTCATCGATGACCTGCGCGAGGAGTTCGTGCGTGATTTCGTATTTCCGATGTTCCGCGCCAATACCGTTTACGAAGGCGAGTATCTGCTCGGCACCTCGATTGCACGCCCGCTGATCGCCAAGCGCCTGATCGAGATCGCGGCGCTGACGAAGGCCGATGCGGTGTCGCACGGTGCAACCGGCAAGGGTAATGACCAAGTGCGTTTCGAGCTGGGTGCCTATGCGTTGAATCCGAACATCAAGATCATTGCGCCATGGCGCGAGTGGGATCTGTTGTCACGTGAAAAGCTGATGGCGTATGCGGAAAAGCACGGCATTCCGGTGGACATGAAGCACAAGCAGGGTGGTTCGCCTTACTCGATGGATGCCAATCTGCTGCACATTTCTTTCGAAGGCCGTCATCTGGAAGACCCGGCTGCCGAAGCCGAAGAGAGCATGTGGCGCTGGACGGTATCGCCGGAGAAGGCGCCGGATGCCGCCGAATATCTGGACATCGAATTCGCCAACGGCGACATCGTCGCGCTGAACGGTACGAAAATGACACCGGCGCAAACGCTCGCGAAGCTCAATGAGCTGGGCGGCAAGCACGGTATCGGCCGTCTCGATCTGGTGGAGAACCGCTACGTCGGCATGAAGTCGCGCGGCTGCTACGAAACACCCGGCGGCACGATCATGCTCAAGGCGCACCGTGCGATCGAGTCGATCACGCTGGACCGTGAAGTGGCTCACCTGAAAGATGACCTGATGCCGCGCTACGCCAGCATGATTTACAACGGTTACTGGTGGTCGCCGGAACGCAAGGCGCTGCAAACCCTGATCGACCATACACAAAGCTGCGTAAACGGCTGGGTGCGCGTCAAACTGTACAAGGGCAACGTGATCGTCGTCGGACGCGACTCGAAGACCGATTCGCTGTTCGATTCGAGTATCGCCACGTTCGAGGACGACAAGGGCGCCTACGACCAGAAAGATGCGGCGGGCTTCATCAAGCTGAACGCTTTGCGCATGCGCATCGCGGCCAACCTGAAAAAACGCAAATAATCTAACAGGAGAAATTATGATCCACGAACTGACTGGCGATATCCTGTTAAGCGGTGCAAAAGCCATTGTGCAAGGCGTGGCGCCCAATGACGATTTCCATCAGGGGCTGGCGCTGCAACTGCGCGAGCGCATGCCGGCGTTATACAAGGATTTCCGCCATTTCTGCCAGACACAGCATCCCAAGTCCGGCGGATTGTGGACATGGATGAGCGCCGACGGTCACTATATCGTCAACCTGTTCACCCAAGATGCCGCTTATGAACACGGCAGTAAGCCCGGAAATGCCAGCCTGAGTCAGGTGAACCATACGCTGCATGCGCTGCGCACCTTTGCCCAGAAAGAAAAGCTGGCCAGCCTCGCGTTGCCGCGTCTGGCTTGTGGTGTGGGCGGGCTGAATTGGGATGACGTCAGGCCGCTGATCGAAAAACAACTCGGTGATCTCGATATCCCGGTGTATGTGTACGCCAACTACCAGAAGGGCGTAAAAGCCAACGAACCCCCGAAATAATCAAATAACCAACAAAGGAAAGCAGCGCCATGTCAGACAGATTCGATAACGTCAGCGTAGGCAAAAAGGCCAACGTATTCTTCGACGGCAAATGCGTATCGCATTCGGTATTTTTCCCGGACGGCACACGCAAGACCTGCGGCGTCATCATGCCGGGCAGCCAGTTGACCTTCAATGTCGGCGCGCCGGAACTGATGGAGATCACCAGCGGCACATGCGAAGTGAAGATCGCCGGTGAAGCTGCGTTCAAAAACTACACCGCAGGCAGCAGCTTCAAGGTGGCGGAGAACGGCAGCTTCGAAATCCACGCCAGGGATGAAGTGAACTACGTCTGTAGCTTTGGCTCCGACTAACCTGAAGGTAAGCCTACGCCGCAACAAGCCGCTACGCGGCGTGTTGTGGCCAATCGTTCAAGGAGATACTTAATGCCATCTTTCGACATCGTTTCCGAAGTAGACAAGACCGAGGTGAAGAACGCGGTCGAGCAGACCAACAAGGAAGTCGGCACCCGTTTCGACTTCAAGGGCTCCGATGCGCGCGTCGAGCAGGCCGAGCTCAAGCTTACCGTATGGGCCGACAACGAATTCCAGCTCGGCCAGGTGCAGGATATCCTGAACGGCAAATTGACCAAGCGCGGGGTGGACATCAAGTGCCTGGAGATCAGCGACAAGATCGAGAAGGTCAGCGGCAACAAGGTCAAGCGCAGCTGTGAAGTGAAGGTCGGCGTCGAGATCGAACTGGCGAAAAAGATTGTCCGGTTGCTCAAGGACAGCAAGATCAAAGCGCAAGCCAGCATCCAGGGCGACACGGTGCGCGTCAGCGGCAAGAACCGCGATGACCTGCAAGACGCTATCGCCTTCGTCAAGAAGTCCGTCACCGATTTCCCGCTGCAATACCAGAACTTCAGGGATTGACCTCCAGCCTGCCCCGTATCGGCTTAAAATAGGGGCATGCAAATTTCCAGGCGCCTATCCATGTTGATGGAGACCACGGTGACATGATCAGGACAGACATTATGCTTGCCTTGGCCGCAGTCGCCCTGATCATCCTGGGCGCCATCAGCCTGCGGCTGATTCAGCTCACAGGCCAGTTACGCGAAAGCGAAGAACGCTGGAAATTTGCCCTCGAAGGCGCCGGTGATGGCGTCTGGGACTGGAATGTGCCTGACGATACGGTCGTCTTTTCGCAGCGCTACAAGGCGATGGTTGGCTATACCGACGAAGATATCGCCCGTAATGAGGAAGCCTGGCGCAACCGTATCCACCCGGATGACCGTGCCCAGGTAGATCACGACATTCGCGCCTACCTGGAGGGCCGCACCCAAACCTATTGCAATGAACACCGTGTGTTGTGCCGGGACGGCAGCGTCAAATGGGTGCTGGCGCGCGGCATGATTGTCAGCCGCGCACCTGATGGCAAGCCGCTGCGGATGATCGGCACCCATGCCGACATCACCGAACGCAAGGCAATGGAAGAGCGCATGCGCCATATGGCGCATTACGATCCGCTTACCGAACTGCCCAACCGCGCGCTGATCGCCGACCGCCTGCAACAGGCGGTGATCAAGGCGCGGCGCGACAAAACGTATATGGCGGTGATGTTCATCGATCTGGACAGATTCAAACCCGTCAACGACAACTTGGGGCATGACATCGGCGATCTGCTGTTGAAACAGGTCGCGCACCGGATGCTGTCCGGTGTGCGCGCATCCGACACCGTAGCGCGGATCGGCGGTGATGAGTTTGTCGTGTTGCTTCCCTCCATCGAGCAAGAGGCGGATGCTACCGTCGTTGCCGAAAAGATCCTGCGTGCGTTGAAGCAGCCTTTCGGTGTGGCAGGGCATGAAATAAGCATTTCCGGCAGCATCGGCATTGCTGCCTATCCCGAGCATGGGGACGACGAGAAGTTGCTGTTGATCAACGCCGATATCGCGATGTATCACGCCAAGAAGGATGGACGTAACGGTTATCGCTTTTATGCGGGAAGTATGCAGGGCGAGCAGTAGTCATCAGAGCACGGTGTTTAACGGCTATTTCTAGAGCAATTGCCTGAAGCAGCAAATCAGAAACAGAATGTTTTCAGTCAATGCTGCTTAGTCTGTAATAGTTTCCCACGTTATACCGCAACTGTCGCAGCGTAGCGCCGACCCCTGCCGATGCCAATCACCCAGCACCCAGCGCTCACAGCGGCGGCCGTCTATTTGATATTCATGGCAGTTCTGGCGGTGCGTGTGGCCGTGGATCAGGCGCGGATAATGATATTCGCGCAGTAGTGCGGTGACCGCCGCATCGTTCACATCCATGATCGAAGTATCTTTAGATTGCTTCTCTGCCATGCTGCGGTTACGCAATTGCGCGATGTACGCTTTGCGCTCCGTCAGCGGTTTGGCGAGGAACTGTCGCTGAAACTCAGCATCATGCACGGTTGCGCGATAACGTTGGTATTCGGTGTCGTCGGTGCACAGCGTATCGCCGTGGCTGAGCAAGGTGGGCGTGCCGTATAAATCTATCAGCGAGGGATCGTCGAGCAGCGTGGCGTGGCACGCCTCGGCCAGCGCTTCACCGATCAGCAGGTCACGGTTGCCGCGCAGCAGGTAGAGTCTGGTGCCATGTGCTGCGAGGCTGCGCAGGGTCGTCGTGACTTCGGCGTGGAACGGGTCATCGAGGTCATCGTCGCCGGCCCAGTATTCGAACAGGTCGCCGAGGATATAAAGCGCCTCGGCTTGCGGCGCCATATTGCTGATGAAACGCTTGAATGCCGCCATACTGTGCGGCTGGTCGGCGCTCAGGTGCAGGTCTGAAATGAACAGGGTGTGAGGCATTGCAGGATCGGGAAGCGAGGATCGAGGATCGAGCGGTGCAGCGGTTTTACCTCGCTCCTCGATCCCCGCTCCTCAATCCTTATTTCAACACTTCGACCTTGGTGATGACGACATCTTCCACCGGGACATCCTGGTGCCCGCTGCGCGATCCGGTTTTTACCTTGCCTATTGCGTCCACTACTTCGGTTCCTTCAATCACCTTGCCAAACACGCAATATCCCCAGCCATCCTGCCCGGGATAATCGAGAAAGCCGTTATCTCTGGTGTTGATGAAAAATTGTGCGGTGGCGGAGTGCGGGTCTGAGGTGCGCGCCATCGCGATCGTGTATTTCTCGTTCTGCAAGCCGTTGGCGGCTTCGTTCTTGACCGGTGCACCGGCTTTCTTTTGCTTCAATCCGGATTCGAAGCCGCCGCCCTGAATCATGAAGTTGTCGATCACGCGATGGAAGATCGTGTTTTCGTAGAAGCCGCTATTCACGTATTCCAGAAAGTTTTTGACGGTAAGCGGTGCTTTCTCGGCATCGAGTTTCAGGGTGATAGTGCCGAGATTGGTGTGCAGTTTGACCATGGTTGGTTTTCCTTGGGTTGAAGAATGGGATGATTGCATCGTGCAGCACAGCAGCAGCGCGAACAGCGCGGTGAAAAGTTGTTTCATGTTATGCGGCTCCTTCGTAAATGATCTGCCAGCGGTTGTTTTGCTTGATCCAGTATTGGCGTTTGAGCATGCGGTTGGAGAGGTTGCTGCTATTGTAGTCTTGCTCGAAATTGACTACTGCCATGTTGGGCTGTTCGGGGTAGGTGAATACGCTGACCCTGGAAAGGTTGACCTTGATCCATGATTTTGCGCTATTTACCGTTTGCTTCTGCTTCGACCATGCGGCGATATTCATATTGTCGCTGGAGAAGCTGCGTGCATAATGTTTAAGGTAGGCGCCGGTGTCCAGGCTCGACCAATCTTTGCGCCATTGCTCGATCTCATGCAGCAACGCATCGCGCTCGCCCTGATCATGCTCATTGCTCCAGTCCATCTGGTTGGTGATGATGACCGGTGTGATGCCGACTTGCAGATAGGGGGCAAGTTTATTCAGATCGTCATTTGCCAACACTACGCAACCGTTGCTGGCGCGCGGCGGGCGGCTGTAGGTATCGGAAGGCGTGCCATGCAGCCAGATGCCGTTGCCGCTGCGGCCATTTTTGCGATCCCATTCATTCGGGTAGCTGATCGGATAGGCGCCGCTGCCGTACATGTCGGCAAGCTTGTTTTTTGGCAGCTCGGCCTTGACGAAATATACGCCGATCGGGGTACGCTGGTCGCCCTTGGAAACTTTTTCCGAACCGAGTTTGCCGATCGTAACGTAAAAGTCTGTTACGTAATGCGGCTCGCCATTTACGTTTTCATAAACGAATAACGTGGCGCGGCTGGTGTCCACGACCAGCGCATATTTTTGCCGCGCGTCAAGTTTCCATAAAAAGCGCGGCACCAGCTTGGTGTCCGGCTGCGACAGGACGCGTTGCAAACGCATCCGCGCCTCGTCGCGCAGGTCATCGATCTTGGCGCGCGGCGCATTCGATCCGCCGCCGATGTCATTGAGCTTGCCGGCATGCGCCATCAGTAGATCGCCCTTGACCAGTTGCGCCAGCTTGAATTTCGGGTTGACGCGCAGCAGGCTGTCCACTTCGTTGAGCGCGATATCGAGGCGGTTGTTCTTGATGGCCTGCAGGCTTTTGACCAGTTGCGCTTCGGTATTGTACGAATCGGGGGCGGCATATACCGCGCCTGCCAGCAGGCTGCACAGCAATGAAGAAATCAGTGCGCGGTATGCCATTATTTGGTGCGCTCTTCCTGTATCAGCCAGCTATCGCCGGATCTCACCATCAACAGGGTTTTATTGCCGGAAGTTTTCATGTGGCTGGCGCGGTAGGACTGGCGGAACTTGACGGTGGCATGGGTGCTGTCGCTGAAATTCACGGTAGCGTTGCCGATACTGACGTGGATGGATTTCGGTTTGCTGATGCGCTCTTTACGGCTTGCCGCCCATGCCGCGCGGCTTTCGCCGCCCGGCGTATGGAAGTCATCGGCATAGAAAGACAGATATTTCTGCACATTTTTGGAAGCCCACGCGGCGGCCCAAGCGTTGACCGTTTTCAGCACTTCGTCGCTGTTATTCGTGGCGGTTTTGCTTCCTTCTTTGGCGGGCTTGGTCGAGCGATTAGCGGTTGCATCAGAATGCTCTGTACTTTTTTCAGCAGCGGCAAGTTTGGAAGCAGACGGCTCAGGCTTGACGGCTTCGGGGGGGGGTGCCGATGGTGCGGCATTGCTGCGCGTTGAAGCGGGAGTTTTGCTGCGCGTGTTGCCGGCAAATAAATCCTGGATCATCGCCAGTTTTGTTTGCGTTGCAGTGTTGCCGCGATCCAGTTGCAGCGCGCGATCATATGCCTGGCTGGCCATCTTGGCATAAATATCGCCTAGGTTCTCGTGCGCCGTGGCATAGCTTGGGTGGGTGCGTATCGCCATTTCCAGCGACTGCTTGGCTTTGTCGTACTGGCCCTGGCTGGCATACAGCACGGCCAGGTTGTTATAGGGTTCGGGCAGTTCCGGATAATCTTCGGTCAATGCCGAAAATACCTTGATCGCCTCGGCGGATTTGTTTTGTTCGGTGAGTATCAGGCCTTTCAAGAAACGCGCCTGCGCGTCTTTGGGCTTGCCGGCGAGATAGGCATCTACCTTGGACATGGCCTGGGCGTGCTGTCCTTGTTTGAACAGCTTGTTGGCATCCTGAATGTCGTCGGCATGCGCCATAAGGCTGGTGCCCAGCAACAGTGCGCCGGCAAACAGCGCGGCATGACGGCAGAAACAGCTAAGCATATTCATCGTGTTATCCGGTTCCTTTGGTGTGCAGTTTCAAAGCATTGGTTAATTCTACCAAAAAATGCGCGTGTTTTCACGGCTTGTGTTTGTTAATGAGGCGGATACGTTAATGTTTTCAGGTAAAATCCGCTATGCATTTTGCCTCTTAAACCGGAATCGGGAATTCAGCATGAGCAGCACATCAGCCCCTGCACCTTCAAATTTTATCCGAAGCATCATCGATGCCGACCTTGCCAGCGGCAAGCACCGCAATATCGTGACCCGCTTCCCGCCCGAACCTAACGGCTACCTGCACGTCGGCCACGCCAAGTCGATCTGCCTGAATTTCGGGCTGGCGCAGGACTACCAAGGCAAGTGCAACCTGCGCTTCGACGACACCAATCCGGAAAAGGAAAGCGAGGAATACGCGCAATCGATCCAGGACGACGTGCGCTGGCTGGGCTTCCAGTGGGATGGCGAGGTGCGCTGGGCGTCCGATTATTTCGATGCGCTGTACGGTTTTGCGCTGGAACTGATCAACAAGGGGCTGGCCTATGTCGACGACCTGACGCCGGAGCAGATGCGCGAGTACCGCGGCACACTGACCCAGCCCGGCAAAGACAGCCCGAACCGCGACCGGCCCATTGCCGAGAACCTCGACCTGTTTGCGCGCATGAAGGCCGGCGAGTTCGCGGATGGCGCGATGGTGTTGCGCGCGAAGATCGACATGGCCTCGCCCAACATGAACATGCGCGACCCGGCGATCTACCGCATCCGCCGCGCGCATCACATCCGCACCGGAGACAAGTGGTGCATCTACCCGATGTACGACTACACGCACTGCATCTCCGACGCGCTGGAGGGCATCACACATTCGATCTGCACGCTGGAATTCGAGGATCACCGCCCGCTGTACGACTGGGTGCTGGATAACATCACGATTCCGTGCCATCCGCGCCAGTATGAGTTCTCGCGGCTGGAGCTGCACTACACGATCACCAGCAAGCGCAAGCTGCTGCAACTGGTGAACGAGAAACATGTCAGCGGCTGGGACGACCCGCGCATGCCGACGATCAGCGGCATGCGCAGGCGCGGCTACACACCGGAAGGCATACGCGAATTTGCGAAACGCATCGGCGTTTCCAAGAGCGAGAACAGCGTCGACATGGCAATCATGGAAGGCGCGATCCGCGAAGATTTGGAACTGCGCGCACCGCGTGTGATGGCGATTATCAACCCGCTCAAAGTCACGATCACGAACGCCGATGGCGCGCAGGCGCGCGAGGCGGACTTCCACCCCAATATGCCTGAACTCGGCAAGCGCATCGTGCCGTTCGGCAAGGAGTTGTTCATCGAAGCCGACGACTTCGCCGAAGTGCCACCCGCAGGCTGGAAGCGCCTCACGCTCGGCGGCGAGATACGTTTGCGCCACAGCTACGTGATGCGCTGCGATGAGGCGGTGAAAGATGTGGCCGGTAAAGTCATCGAGTTGCGGTGCAGTATCGACCACAACACGCTGGGCAAAAATCCGGAAGGGCGCAAGGTGAAGGGCGTGATCCATTTCCTGTCCTGCGAACATGCACTGCCTGCCGAAATCCGCCTGTATGACCGCCTGTTCACGGTGCCGGAGCCAGATGGCGACAGGGAGGTGGATTTCTGTACACACCTGAACCCGGCTTCGCTAACTGTAGTGCAGGGCTGGGTCGAAGCTGCTGTGCGCGATGCCGCGCCGGAAACGCGCTACCAGTTCGAGCGCCTCGGTTATTTCGTGACCGACCGCCGCGACCATCGGCCCGGTGGCAAGTTGGTGTTCAACCGTACCGTGACGCTGAAGGATTCCTGGGCGAAGGAGCAGCCATGAGCGATGAGATCGTCGTGCCGAGCGAGGCGCAAATGAAGTCGTTGCGGAGTCTCACGCAGGTGGTGTACGTGCTGTACGCACTGTCTTATTTTGCCGGCATCACGGCTATCGTCGGCATCATTATCAATTATGTAAAAAAGGAAGAGGTCGCCGGAACCTGGCTGGAGAGCCACTTCCGCTGGCAGATACGCACCTTCTGGTTCGGCTTGCTATGGGCCGTCATCGGCATTGCAACGGTTTTTATCCTGATCGGGTTCGCGGTGTTGTTTGCGAATTTCTGCTGGATCATCTACCGCATCGTCAAGGGGTGGCTCAACCTGAACGATAACAAACCCATGATATTTTGAACGCATCATGCTGAAGATATATAACACCCTCACCCGCGACAAGCAGAATTTCAAACCGATCGAACCGAACAAGGTGCGCATGTACGTATGCGGCATGACGGTGTACGACTACTGCCATTTGGGACATGCACGGGTCATGGTGGTGTTCGACATGGTGTACTGCTGGCTGAAGGCTTCCGGTTATGACGTGACCTACGTGCGCAACATCACCGATATCGATGACAAGATCATCAAGCGCGCGGCGGAGAACAACGAGTCTATCCACATGCTGACACAGCGTTTCATCGATGCGATGCACGAGGATGCCGATGCGCTTGGTGTACAGCGCCCCGATCATGAACCGCGCGCCACGCAATATGTGCCGCAGATGCTTGCGATGATCGCGCAACTGGAAAAGAACGGCTTGGCCTACCGGGCGGCGGATGGCGACGTGAACTATGCGGTGCGCAAGTTCGACGGCTACGGCAAACTTTCCGGCAAATCGCTCGAAGACTTGCGTGCCGGCGAACGCGTGGATGTCATTGATAGCAAGAACGATCCGCTCGACTTCGTGTTGTGGAAACACGCCAAGGACAGCGAAGCGGACGAAGTGAAATGGGAGTCGCCGTGGGGCAAGGGGCGCCCGGGATGGCATATCGAATGTTCGGCGATGGGCTCCGAATTACTCGGAAAACATTTCGACATCCACGGCGGTGGCGCGGACTTGCAGTTCCCGCACCATGAGAACGAGATTGCGCAAAGCGAGGGTGCGCACCGGTGTCAATATGTGAATTACTGGATGCACAACGGCTTCGTGCGCGTGGACGAGGAAAAAATGTCCAAGTCGCTCGGCAACTTCTTCACGATCCGCGAGGTGCTGAAAAAATACGATGCCGAAGTAGTGCGTTTCTTCATTCTGCGTGCCCATTACCGCAGCCCGCTGAATTATTCCGACGCGCATCTCGATGATGCAAAAGGTGCACTGACGCGGCTTTATACGGCGCTGAAAAATGTTCCGTTACCGCTCGAAGGTGAGGGGGCGGTTGACTGGAACGAGCAACATGCCCAACGTTTCAAGGCTGCAATGGACGACGATTTCAATACGCCGGAAGCGATGGCGGTGCTATTCGAACTGGCAAACGAAACGAACCGCAGCCAGTCACCGGAAACCGCAAGGCAACTCAAGGCCTTGGCTGGCGTGTTCGGGTTGTTGCAACGTGATCCGATGGCGTTTCTGCAAGGTCGTGACATTGCAATTCAGTCGACTGGGGTTTTTGCAAAAGCCGAGGTAGATTCTTTGATGCCAGAGGTTACTCCGCCAGGCATGACTAAAAGTATTCAGTCGCTCATCGCAGAGCGAGCTGCCGCCAAGCAAGCCAAAAACTATGCCGAGGCAGACCGTATCCGCAAAGAGCTGCTCGATGCGGGGATCGTGCTGGAAGACAGCGCTAAGGGTACAATCTGGCGGCACACCTAACTTCAATTCTTCACTTAAACATCATGTCCGAATCCTTCCCTTTAGTAATGACGTTTGCCGCTACCGATCCGAGCGGCGGAGCCGGTTTGCAGGCCGACTTGCTGACCATTTCCAGCATGGGTTGTCATCCGTTGTCGGTGGTGACGGCGGTTACCGTGCAGGATACCAGCGGTGTGGATGACGTCCTGCCGATAGAGCCGGAATGGGTGGTGGATCAGGCGCGTGCGATGCTCGAGGATGTGCCGGTGGCGGCATTCAAGATTGGCTTGCTCGGCAGTGTCGAGAATATCGCGGCAATCGCCGAGGTGTTAGCGGACTATCCCGATATTCCGCTGGTGTTCGATCCGGTTTTATCCTCAGGGCGCGGCGATGAGTTGGTGAATGACGACATGCTGGATGCGATGCGCGAATTGCTGATTCCGCAGACCACGATCATCACGCCGAACAGCATTGAGGCGCGCCGTCTGGCGCTCGACGAAGACAATGAAGAGGACGATCCGACGCTCGAAGAATGCGCCAAGCGGATACTGGGCCTGGGTTGCGAGTATGTGCTGATTACCGGCACGCACGAACAAACCGCCAAGGTCGTCAACACCCTGTACAGCGAGCGTGGCGTGGTAAGCAGCGATAGCTGGGCACGCCTGCCGGGAATTTATCACGGCTCCGGCTGCACGCTGGCCTCGGCGATTGCAGCACTGTTGGCGCAGGGGGTGGATGTGCCGGATGCGGTCAAAGAGGCGCAGGAATACACCTGGCAAACCCTGAATGCGGGTTTCCGGCCCGGCATGGGACAGCATATTCCGGATCGTTTATTCTGGGCGCGCGGCGAAGAGGATGAGCAGCAACCTGAACGTCCGAATTAATATGGTTAGAGGGTTGTATGCGATTACGCCGGATGAGCCCGACACGGCGGAGTTGCTGCGCAAGGTGCGTCTGGCATTGCTGGGCGGTGCGCGGGTGGTGCAATATCGCAACAAGGTTGCCGGTGCTGCATTGCGTCTTGAGCAAGCGATCGCATTGTGCGGATTGACGCGCGAATTTGCCGTGCCGCTGATCGTCAATGACGATGCCGACTTGGCGCAACATGCAGGCGCTGATGGTGTGCATCTGGGTGGCACGGATGGCAGCGTCGCGGATGCGCGCGCTTTGCTGGGCAACAGCAAACTTATCGGAGTGTCTTGCTATAATCGCCTCGAACTGGCGCATGAGGCAGTGCGGCAGGGCGCAGATTATGTGGCGTTTGGAAGCTTCTTTGCCTCCGGGGTAAAACCTGATGCGGTAGCGGCCACATTGGATTTGTTGCAGCAGGCACGCCGCGAACTGACGGTGCCAATTGTCGCGATCGGCGGTATCACGCCGCAAAACAGTACACAGTTGCTTGAGCCGGGAGCAAACGCGCTGGCGGTGATCTCGGCAGTATTTGCCGCGACAGATATTCAAGAAGCGGCGCGACAGTTCTCGGCTTTGGACTACCCACAAATTTTTTAGCAGAAAGACTCTATATGACTTCGCACAATCAACAGCTATTCGATCAATCCCAAAAGGTCATTCCGGGTGGCGTGAATTCGCCGGTACGCGCATTCCGTTCGGTCGGTGGCACGCCGCTGTTCTTCGAGCGTGGTCAGGGCGCTTGCGTATGGGACGCGGACGGCAAAAAATATATCGATTACGTCGGCTCATGGGGGCCGATGATCGTCGGGCATTGCCATCCGGAAGTGGTCAAGGCGGTGCAGGATGCTGCGGCGCAGGGCTTGGGTTTCGGTGCACCGACCGCAGCCGAACTTGAACTGGCCAACCTGCTGTGCAAGTTGTTGCCGAGCCTGGAAATGGTGCGCTTGGTAAGTTCCGGCACCGAGGCGACGATGAGTGCGATCCGTCTGGCGCGCGGCTTTACCGGACGTTCGCGCATCATCAAATTCGAGGGCTGTTATCACGGGCATTCGGACGGCTTGCTGGTCAAGGCCGGTTCCGGCGCGCTGACTTTCGGCCAGCCGAGTTCCTCCGGCGTGCCTGCCGAAATCGCGGCATTGACCACAGTGCTGGACTACAACGATGCCGCCGGGCTGGAAAAAACCTTCGCCGCGATGGGTAACGAGATTGCGGCGGTGATCGTCGAGGTGGTGGCAGGCAACATGAATCTGGTCGCGCCGAAGCGCGAATTTCTGGATGCAATGCGCAATCTTTGTACCAAACATGGCGCGGTGTTGATCCTCGACGAAGTGATGACCGGCTTCCGCGTCGGACTGCAAGGTGCGCAGGGCTACTATGGCATCAAACCCGATCTGGTCACGCTGGGCAAGGTGATGGGCGGCGGCCTGCCTGCTGCGGCTTTTGGCGGGCGGCGCGACATCATGCAGTGCCTGGCTCCGCTCGGCGCGGTGTATCAGGCCGGCACGTTGTCCGGCAATCCGGTCGCGGTCGCAGCCGGGCTGTCCACGCTGAAACTGGTGCAGGCTCCCGGCTTTTATAAGCAGCTCGCGCAACTGGCAAAACAACTCACCGCAGGCTTGACCGCAGCGGCGCAGAAACACGGCATTCCATTCTGCGCGCAATCCGTCGGCGGCATGTTTGGCCTGTATTTCAGCAGCACGTTGCCGACCAGTTATGCCGAAGTGATGCGTTGCGACAAGGAAGCGTTCAATCGCTTTTTCCACGCGATGCTGGATGAGGGCGTGTACTTGGCGCCGTCGGCGTTCGAAGCAGGTTTCGTTTCCGCCGCGCACAGCGAGGCCGATATCGCCGCGACCATCGCCGCAGCCGATAAAATCTTCGCTAACTGGTAATGAGTTTATTTTCACAGGCGGCGTTCTTTACCACCGTCAATCACATCAAGGATTTGCCGCAGCACGGTGGCAAGGAAGTGGCGTTTGTCGGGCGCTCCAATGCCGGCAAGTCGAGCGCGATCAATACGCTGGCAAACCATGTGCGCCTTGCTTACACCAGCAAAACTCCGGGCCGCACCCAGCACCTCAACTATTTTACGCTGGGCAACGGCAATTTCATCGTGGATCTGCCCGGTTACGGTTACGCCAAGGTGCCGCCCGAGAGCAAGCGGCATTGGGAAAGCCTGTTGGGTGAGTACTTGCAAACCCGCGAAGAGCTGGCGGGATTGGTCGTGATCATGGACGCGCGCCACCCGCTCACGCCGCTCGATGAAAACATGCTGGACTGGTTCGCGCCGACCGGCAAACCGGTGCATATCCTATTGACCAAATCCGACAAGCTCAGCCGCCAGCAAGCCACTTTGACGCTGAATCGCGTAAAATTGTATTTGGCTGAGCACTTTTCGCAACGCAGCGTGCAACTGTTTTCCAGCCTGAAAAAAATCGGCATGGAAGAGGCGGAAGCCGTGATTGCGGGTTGGTTGAAGAGCTGAGGGCTCGCTCTAACAGACAAAAAAATGCCCCTGGACCAAAGGGGGAAGGCCAGGGGCAAAGCCTTAATTGGATTAAGGCACACGCTCAGGGAGGAGAAACGTGGAACGATTCATCATCATTCACGCAATAAGATAAGCAAACGCTAAAATAGTTCCAAAGACAGAATAATTTTTTGGGAATAATCATGCAAACACTCGGACAATACCCACATAAACGGATGCGCCGTATGCGCCATGACGCCTTTTCACGCGACCTGATGCGTGAGCATGTGCTTACTCCGGCAGATTTTATCTACCCGGTTTTTGTGCTGGAAGGCAGCAATAAAGTCGAGGACGTGAAGTCGATGCCGGGGGTGCAGCGCAAGACGCTGGACTTGCTGCTGAAAGACGCCGAGCAATGCGTGAAACTGGGCATTCCGGTGATGGCGATCTTCCCGGTGATCGATGCGCCGCTGAAGAGTCTGGACGCTCGCGAGGCCTACAATCCGGACGGCTTGGTGCCGCGCGTGGTTGCCGCGTTGAAGAAAAACTTCCCGGAACTCGGTGTGATGACCGACATCGCCCTAGACCCTTATACCAGCCACGGGCAGGACGGGTTGATCGACGACAGCGGCTACGTCCTCAACGACGAGACCGTCGCGGTGCTAGTCAGGCAGGCACAGACCCATGCCGCCGCCGGAGCCGACATCGTTGCGCCATCCGACATGATGGACGGACGCATCGGCGCGGTGCGCGCCGCGCTGGACGCCAACAAGCACATCCATACCCGCATCATGGCCTATTCCGCCAAGTACGCCTCCAGCTTCTACGGCCCGTTCCGCGATGCGGTCGGCTCCAGCGGCAACTTGGGCAAGGGCAACAAATATACCTACCAGATGGATCCCGCCAACTCCGACGAAGCGCTGTGGGAAGTCGGGATAGACTTGCAGGAAGGTGCGGACATGGTGATGGTCAAGCCCGGCATGCCCTACCTCGACATCGTGCGCCGCGTAAAAGATGAATTCAATGCGCCCACCTTCGTTTACCAGGTCAGCGGCGAATACGCGATGCTCAAAGCAGCCGCGCAAAACGGTTGGCTGAATGAGCAGGCGTGTGTGCTGGAAGCGTTATTGGCGTTCAAACGTGCCGGGGCAGACGGGATATTGACTTACTTTGCGCTGGATGCGGCAAGGTGGTTGAAGGAGTAGGATTGAGCAAACGTAGGTTGGGTTAGCGGCTTTTGCGTAACCCAACATCAAATGCAAAACCAAAATCAAAACCGCCGGGCTACCCCCGGCGGTTTTGGTTTTGTTACAAGCCATTCATGGTTCGATACATCACCACGAACGGCCATAGTAAGTGCAGATGGAACGAAACGCGGTTCCGCTCTACGCCAAATCAAACAGCAACACCTCAGCATTGCTCCCCGACGCGAGGCTGACGCGCACTTCATCGACATACATCAGTGCATCCCCCGCATTTAGCTCATGCCCGTTGGCCTGCAAACTGCCGCGCGCGACGTGCAGGTAGGCTTTGCGCCTGGCGGCGATCGGATAGTCCAACGTCTCGGCATCGTCCAGCAGTGCCGCTGACAGCCACGCGTCCTGATGGATGTGTAATGAACCATCTGCCGCATCAGGCGACACCAGCAGGCACCAGCGCCCACGTTTCGCTTCATCAGGAAATGTTTTTTGCCAGTACCCTGGGGCAAGCTTTTGCTGATCCGGCATGATCCAGATTTGCAGCAGGTGCACCGCTTCATCGTCCGACGGGTTGAATTCGCTGTGCTGTACGCCGCTGCCGGCACGCATCAGTTGTATTTCACCGGTATGGATGTCTTCGCCGTTGCCCATGCTGTCGCGGTGGCGCAATTTGCCTGACAGGATATAGGTGACGATTTCCATGTCGCGGTGACTGTGCGTGCCGAAGCCGGTCCCGGGTTGCACGATATCTTCGTTAATCACGCGCAGCGCACCGAAGTGCATATGCGCGGGGTCGTGATAGTCGGCGAAGGAGAAGCTGTGCCAGCTTTCCAGCCAGCCGTGATTTGCGTAGCCGCGCGAATTTGCCTTGCGTAACGTGATCATGAAACCTCCAGGAATCTGCCAAGCATAAACGGAGCGGATTATTTTTCGGTTTGCCTCGTGGGTGGTAGCTATACGGGCGTTCCCAGGCAGAAAGATGGTGCGTCTGGATGCCGGATTTGCCGGTCAGTGGTAACACGGCACACTTTCTTTCTGTCCGCGCAAACATATTTCGCATGTGCGGTGTGGCTGGTAAATATGCAGGCTAGTTGGCTTTTACCACACGATTTTTGCCGGTATGTTTGGCCTTGTACATTGCCGCATCAGCACGTCCTATGACATCTTCCTGGTTTTCATTCGGCGCACGCAACGCCACGCCGGCGCTGAACGTGATCAGAAGGCGTTCATTTTCATGCAGGAATAACTTCTTGGTAAGTGTGCGCTGCAAGCGTTCCATAGCCGTCATGGCTTCGTCCAAGCCAATGTCGGGCAGCAGAATGACAAACTCCTCGCCGCCGTAGCGCGCCACGGAATCGCTGGGGCGCAGCGTTTCCTTGATGATGTCGCTCAAGTGAATCAATGCCTGATCGCCGGCCTGATGCCCGAGGGTATCGTTCAGGCGTTTGAAATTATCGATGTCCAGCAGCGCCACGCATAGCTTTGAGCCGTGACGGTCGGCACGTGTGGCTTCGTTTTCAAAGGCGGCATCCATGCCGCGCCGGTTGAGCGCTCCGGTAAGCTGGTCTTCGCGCACCAGTTCGCTGACCTCATTCAACTGTTGCTCCAGCTGTTTGATCTTGTTTTCGGCCTGATGCACCTGTTTGCGTGCATCGACCAATTCTTCATGTGAACGCAATGCGCTGGCCTGAATGATGCGGGTATCCTGCATGATGTCCTGCAGCAGGTGGCTCAGTTCGGTGATGTTGCTGGATTTGCTGATTTTTTGGCTATATCCCTCGATTTTATGGTGGTATTCGCCGGTGCTTTCGGTGATTTCGCCAAGCCGGTCAATGAAGGTGGTCATCAGGTTCTTGAGCGTGACTTTGGCTTCGGTAAGACTTTGCTTAAGCAGGCTTTGTTTGATGATCGCATCGCGCAGGCCGCGCTCCGCATCGGCGATGGCATGCCGGTCAACCGGCTTGGCAATGATTTCCTGCAGAATCGCGATCTGTCCGTGCAACCAGTCTTCATCCTCAATCATTTCACCGATATTTTCCACCAACAGGCGCAATAGCCGTAGCAGCCCTTCGTGAATCTTGGTGTTGTCTATTGCCTGCAATTCGGCCTTGATCAGGAATTGGTGCAGCTGCCTGGTCAATGCGGCGAGTTGCTCCTGGCTTTTGCTGTTACGCACTTGTTGAACGAGCACGCGCAAATCTTGCGCCAGTTGCGGTTGCGAACTGAGCATGACTTCCAGGGTTTGCACCAGCAGCTCAGAAAGTTTGCCGGACAGTTCGGTATCGCTGGCGGGTGTTTGTGTTTTGGCAGCCTGCACGCCGGGAGCAACGGTGGCCGTTGCATGGGCCGCACCACTTTCGCCAAGCGCCTCCGGAAGCGCCGCCTCGGCCGCAACAACCGGCGATCCGGACCATGAACGCATCAGCCCGGTCAGCTTTTCAAACAACGCCTCCGGATTTCCCGCAAAACGTTTTAATACGGTTTCCAGTCCTTCTTTTTTGCGCGTGACGGTCAAACCCTTGTGCGTGGTTTCCAGTTGGCGCAACAAATCACGAATCAGGTTCGCCCAAGGCTGTGCATCGCCGTCACCTTGCCTGGGCAGGACTTTTTCGATCTCTTTCAGGCATTCTGCCCAGTTGCCCGCACTAATGGTTTTTTTTAATGCGGCGCCCGCAGGTGCAGAGAGTGGCGTTTGTGAGAGGCGCTCTGCGATGCCGTACAAAACTTTTTCTGCGCCATTGTTTTCTTCAGTTGTGGTGCCGCTGATTTCAGCATAAATTTTGGCATAGCTGTCCGGTGTCGGCGGAATTTTGCGCGTTGCAAGTGTTTTCAATGTTTCGCGGGCAAGCTCGGAAGGGTTGTTCGATTTCTTATTCATGGCTTAATGCTCATAAAAATTGCAATGGTTGAATACAGAATTTTCCGCGAATAACCCTGTTTCAATTCTTGGCATCCACCAGATCATGTGCAATGGCATAGTGAACCGCCTCGGCGTTATTCTTGAAACCCATTTTCTCCATCATCCGCGCACGGTAAACGCTGACCGTCTTGGGGCTGAGCACCATGATTTCGGATATCTCTGTCAGCGATTTTCCGGAAGCCATCAGACACAGGGTCTGGTATTCGCGGTTGGATAAATTCTGGTGCATCAATTCCTGCGATTCGCCGATCAGGTTGCTCAGCAACTGTTCGGCCAGCGGCGCGCTGATATATTTTTTTCCGTCGATGACCTGTTGAATTGCGCCGACCAGTTTTTCCGGTGCGCTTTGCTTGTTGATATAGCCCATCGCACCGGCTTTCAGCGCACGTACGCCATATTGCTCTTCAGGGTACATGCTCAGCACGATGATCTTGATGTCGGGGTGCTCGGACTTGAGCTGCTTCAGCACATCTATGCCGTGTTTGTCCGACAGGGAAATATCCAGCAACACCAGGTCGAAGCTCTGTTCGCGCACCATATCGATGGCCTGCATGCCGGTTTCGGCCTCGCCTTTGACGTGGACATCCGGGCTTTCTTCAAGCAGCATTTTCAGACCCTTGCGGATCAGCGCGTGATCATCTACGACGAGGACGTTAATCATATTGATGTTTCACCAAACAATGCCTGCTGCGGCGTTTCTTCCTTGAGCGGAACGAATATCGCGATTTGCGTTCCTTTACCCAGCGTGCTGGCAATTTTAACCGTGCCGCCGAGATGCGCGACACGTTCATGGATGCCGCGCAATCCGAATGAGCGTGGCTTGTTGCGCGCAGTATCGCTGATCCCGACACCGTCGTCGGAAATAATCAGTTCGAGGTGGTCAGTGCCTTTGACGATCTCGATCTGGATATGCTTCGCATGGGCGTGCTTCAGGATGTTGTTCAGGGTTTCCTGGCAAATGCGGAACAGCGTGATCGAATAAGCTTCAGGCAGGTCGATGCTTTCCTGGGATTTGATGATGGTGCAGGAAATGCCGCTGCGTTTGCTGAACTCCTGCGCCTCGATCTCGATTGCGGCGATGATGCCGAAGCAGTCCAGGAAGCCGGGGCGCAAACTGTGCGCCAGATCGCTCGCGGAAGTGATGGCGCGGTTCACCAGTTCTTCTATGGTTTTTGCCTTGTCGACAAGCTTGTTGTTGTCCTTGGGCAGACGTTGCATCATCCACGACAAGTCCATCTTGATCGCGGTGAGCAGGCTGCCGATTTCATCGTGAACTTCGCGGGCGATGCGCAACCGTTCCTGCTCCTTGGCATCCTGGATATGCGATGACAACTCCAGCAATTGCTGCTGGGCGCGCTTGACTTCCATCTCGCCCAGCTTGCTTTGCGTGGTGTTGAGCATGATGCCTTCCCAGCGCAACATGCCGTTTTGCGTATCCTGCGGGGTGGCGCCAAGACTGATCCATTCGGTTGCACCATCCGGCAATGTAATGCGCCCTTCCCAATTCCAGAAGCAGCGCATCTGTGCAGATCGTTTCAGAGTCTCCAAAAACGATGGGGCGTCACCGGGCTGAACCAGATTAAAAAAGCATGACGCGTCATGCTGCAATTCATCGGGAGTAACGCCAAGCAGTTTGATGCAGCCTTCGCTGACATAAGGGAAAGTGATGGAGCCGTCTTCCTGAAGTTCGATTTGACAAGCCATCCCGGGCAGGCTGGCGATAAACCCCTGCAATTTGTCCGGCTGTGTGTTGCCCGTCTGGGTGAGCGAATTTTCTGGCATCAGATGGAAAGCCGCTTGGTTTTTCAATGTAGGCAAATTGCTACGCCAAAGGTTCGTGAGATTACTACATCAGCGCAAATTCCGGCAACTTTTCGGAGTTGGCGGCTTGGTTTTTTGGTTTGTTTGGCACGCCCCATTTGCATGCCGCGAATTGAAGTTTTGTTTCTGTTACAATCCCCGCTCCATTTATCCCGAATGCAAGCAACGATGGGTTCCCTGCAAACCATACAGAACATGATGTCCAGTCAATTTGACCTCAAACTGGAGGATCTGGCGCCCGATGCCACCCTGGAAAGCTTGGGGCTGGACTCGCTATCGGTGATCGAGTTCATGTTCAATCTTGAAGATGAATTGAAGATCAAGCTGCCTGAGGAACGGGTCGAGATTAAAACCATCCGGGATGTGGCGAACCTTGTGGACAAAATCGTTGCCGGACAAAAAGGCGGGGTGCAATAGGCTGCGTATGGGACGCCGCGTAGTCATTACCGGGCTGGGCATTATTTCTCCGGTTGGCAAAACCCTTGGGGAATTTTTCAGCAACCTGATGGCGGGGCATTCCGGCATCAAGCGCCTGCAAACCGGTTTCGTCGAAAAGCTCTCGATTCGCATCGGCGCGCCGGTAGATAACTTCAACCCCGGCGATTACTTCAGCAAAATACAGCTTACCGGCATCGAGCGCTTCAGCCAGTTCGCGCTGGTTGCCGCAGAACAGGCCGTACAAGATGCGCAACTGGCATTAAGCGAAGCGGGGCAACCGCGCGCCGGGATATGCATGGGTTCATGCATGGGTGGAGCGGGCGCACTGGAAGAAGCCTACGTGGAATTGCTCAAGCATGACAATTTGCGCATCAAACCGCTCACTGTGCTGCTTAACATGAACAACGCGGCAGCTTCGCACATATCCATCAAGTATCACCTGCAAGGCCCGAACATGACTTATGCGTCGGCCTGTTCCTCTTCGGCAATTGCCATTGGCGAGGCTTATCGCCAGATCAAGCATGGCTACGCAGACGTGATGCTGGCGGGAGGTTCCGAGGCGATGCTTACATATGGCGCGATGAAGGCATGGGAATCCTTGCGCACACTCGCGCAGGAAGACCAAAACGACGCCGGCGCGTCCTGCAAACCTTTTGCAAAAAACCGCAGCGGGCTGGTGCTCGGCGAAGGCGCGGCGGTATTGGTGCTGGAAGATGCCGAGCACGCCGTCAAGCGCGGCGCAAGGATTTATGCGGAACTGGCCGGCTACAATTGCTCGTCCGACTCCAGCCATATCACCAAGCCCCACGCTGCCGGACAGGCAAGCACGATGCGCAACGCACTGCATGAGGCTCAATTACAACCGCAGGATATCGGCTACATCAATGCGCACGGCACGGCCACATTGGCGGGCGACATCGAAGAAACACATGCGATCAAGCAGGTGTTTGGCGCGCAAGCTGCCAACATTCCGGTCAGCTCGACAAAATCCATGCACGGGCACCTGATGGGCGCAGCCGGTGCAGTTGAATTCATCGCGGCAGTATTGGCTTTACAACACCACGCGATACCACCTACCATCAACCTGCATGAGCCTGACCCGGAATGCGATCTGGATTACGTGCCCAACCAAGGGCGAACGGACGTTAAACTGAACGCGGTCATGTCCAACTCGTTTGCGTTCGGGGGCGGTAATGCCGTGTTGATTGCGAAGCGTTTTTCATAACCTGCCTTCGTTTCATCCGCACGAGAAACTGCCGCCCGGAATTGCAGGGTCGGACTACCGCAAATACAACAAACCAGAATCGAACAGATGCCCGACCCAACACCACATACCCACGGACTGACACGCGGGCTTGCCTTCGGGCTGGCACTCGCGGTTATTCTGGATACTGCCGGGCAGTTGCTGTGGAAATTTGCCGTCGAGCGCCTTCCGGATACGCCTGCCTTTTGGCCAACCATCGAAGCGGTGGCGCAACAGCCCTGGTTCCTGGCTGTGATAGCCGTATTCCTCTGCCAGCTTTTCGTTTGGTTGAAGGTGCTTGAAAATGCCGATCTGAGCTTTGCCCAACCCATTACCTCGTTGAGTTACCTCACTGTTTGCGGTTTTTCCTGGATGCTGTTCGACGATCATATCGGCCCGCTAAAGGGCGTAGGCATTTTGTGTGTGCTGGCGGGAGTGTTGCTCATCAGCCGGGGCAAACGGCAAACACACGCCGACCCGGACGCACAAGCATGAGTCAGGCGCTGCTTGGCATCGCTCTGGTTATCCTGAATTCGGTTATTGAAGGTTTCGCTCAGGTATGCCTCAAAAAATCGACGATTGAACCGCTGCGCAAGCTGTTCTGGGTAGGGGTGGGGATCATGTTTTTCATCATCGAAGCGCTCCTGTACACGGCCGCCCTCCAATGGTTGCAACTCAGCACCGCGTATACCTTGGGCGCCCTCAGCTTTGTTGCCGTCACGACCTTCTCTCACTTCATGCTGAGCGAGAAAATCGACCTGGAGCGCTGGGCCGGCTTAGCCCTGATACTTTTCGGATGCACACTGATTGCAATACAAAAATGAGCGAACCGGTTTTTGCCGTTGAGTGGGTTAACTCCGAGGCTGATATACCCCAAACCATGTGGGATGCTTGCTTCCCTCCCCCGCTCGAAGGTCGCTGGTGGTACCGGGCGCTTGAACGTTGCGGCATCGAAGAGCAGTTCCAGTTCATGTACGGGGTGGTGCGCATGCGGGATCAACCCGTGGCGATCGCGCCCGTCTTCGTGATGGACGTTCCGATCATGCTGGTTCTTCCCCCTTGGCTGCTTCCGTTTGCCAGATTGGTTGGCCGGGTTGCGCCTTCGCTACTTCACCAGCGGACGCTGTTTGTGGGTTCGCCGTGCTCGGACGAAGGCACGGTCGGGATAGTTCCCGGCACGGATCGCTTCGCCATTCTGCAATGCGTGCAGCAGGCGCTTCATGCACAAGCCCGCCAGCTCAATGCGCCGATGCTGGTGTGGAAGGATTTCCCCGCCTCCGGCAACAAGGTGATGGAAGCGTTATCACGCTCGGCTGGCATGTTCCGGATAACCAGTTTTCCCGGCACGATTATCGACCTTCCCGGCATGGCAACGGAAAATTATTTTGCCGCACTGAAGGCATCGCGTCGCCATTTGCTGAGGAAAAAACTGCGGCGCAGTGCGGAAAATGTGGCCGTGGATATCGATATCAAACAGCAACCGGACGCAGCAAGCATGGACGAGATATTCGGCTTGTTCTGGCAGACCTATAAAAAAGCCGCCACCAAGTTCGAGCGCCTCAACCGCCGGTTTTTCGATTTGATTGCGCGTGAGCCACAGTCGTATTTCATCATTTTGCGCGAACACGCCACGGGAGAATTGATCGCATTCATGCTCTGTTTCGCATTTCGCGACCGCGTTATCAACAAGTTTATCGGTATCGATTACCGGCGCCCGAAAGAATGGTATTTGTATTTCCGGCTGTGGAAAGCCGTGCTGGAATGGTCATATTCACGTGGGGCGCGATCGATACAAAGCGGGCAAACCGGGTACGCCCCCAAAATCGAACTGGGGCATAAGCTCGTGCCGCTGACCAATTATTGCGCCCACCGCAATCCGCTGGTTCACCGGATATACGCGGCAGTCGCCCGCACCGTATCCTGGCAAACGCTGGATGCGGATCTCGCCCGGCATATCGCGGCACACCCTGAGGACATGCCGGAAAACATGTAAGGCGCAGGTCTCATTTTTGAACCAGATGACCACTCCGCAAGCAAAACTTTTACTTTGCCTGAACTTATTTACCAGACAACCGCCTAATTGTTCCAGCTTACTCATTTTATCTGTACAATTACAGCCTGATACGCCTTCAATGTGCGGCACTTCGCCGTATTTAGCGGCAATTCATAACGCAAAAAGATCAAGAATTTTATGCTGTTTGTAATCGATTTCGACGGAACCCTCGCCCGGAAAGATACGGTTGACGCGATGCTTGAAAAGTTCGCGCCCGCCGACTGGGAAGATATCGAACAGGAGTGGCTGGCTGGCCGTATAACAGCGGTGGAATGCATGCAGCAGCAGATTCGCATGGTCAAGGCCGACCATATCGCGATCGAGAATTTTTTTCGCGCCATTGAACTGGACGATGCTTTTCTGCCGTTTTACCGGCATGTAAGCGCCTTTGCCAAGGTGGCCATTGTCAGCGACGGACTGGACCATGCGATCCATGTCGCCACAAAACACGCCGGCTTGCCCGAGATTCCGGCCTATGCCAACCGCCTGCATTTCGTGCCCGAAGGCATCGATATTTCCTTCCCTCATATCAATCCGCAATGCAATGCCGGCAACGGCGTATGCAAATGCGCCGTGGCGCGTGATCTGTCCGGAATGCAAGACATGCCGGTAGTGCTGGTCGGTGATGGAAAATCGGATGCCTGTCTGGCGCGCAGTGCCGATGTTGTTTTTGCCAAGAGTTCGCTGCTCAGGCATTGCTGTGAACAAGGCATCGCTCACATTCCTTTCGATACCTTCGACGACGTGCTAACCACCGTAAAAACATGGAACACATCTTTACCGCAGCAGGCTGTTAATCTGGCTTGAGCGCTTTCCCCGATATTTCACAGTAAACAGACCATCATGGATCAGAAAATCATCACGCTGCTCGAAAAAGACGCCCGCTATTGTTCCTACGGCGATACGGTGCACTATGCCGATCCGCCCAAGGTGTTTGCTTCCTGCGACGGCAGCTACCTGTACGACGATGACAACACGCCGTATCTCGACCTACAAATGTGGTATTCGGCGGTCAATTTCGGCTACAAGAACCGCCGCCTGAACGATGTGCTGAAGCGCCAGATCGACACGCTGCCGCAGCTGGCCTGCCAGTATTTGCACCGCGAAAAAGTCGAACTGGCCGAGACGATCTGCGCCTACATCGAGAAAAAATACGGCGTAAAGGGGCGCGTGCATTTCAATGTCGGCGGCACGGCGGCGGTCGATGATTCGCTGAAGATCGTGCGCAACCATACCGGCAAGACGCAGCAATTCGCCTTCATGGGCGGCTATCACGGCCGCTCGCTGGGCGCCTCGGCGATCACTTCCAGCTACCGCTACCGCCGCCGTTACGGCCACTTCTCCGACCGCGCGCATTTTGTGCCGTTCCCCTACTGCTTCCGCTGCCCGTATGGCATGAAAAAGGAATCCTGCGGCATGTATTGCCACCACGAGTTCGAGCGTCTGTTCGAGACCGAGTACAACTCGTTCTGGGACGACAAGGTGGGCAAATGCGAATTCGGCGCGTTCTACATCGAGACGATCCAGGGCACCGGCGGCTACGTCGTGCCGCCCGAAGGCTACATGCAGAAGCTGGCGCAGACGCTCAGGGAGCGCGGCATCCTGCTGGTCGTCGACGAGATTCAGATGGGGGTGTACCGCACCGGCAAGCTGTGGTCGTGGGAAAACTTCGGCATCGTTCCGGATGTGTTCACGTTCGGCAAGGCGATCACGAACGGCCTGAACCCGATTTCCGGCATCTGGGCGCGCGAAGAACTGATTTCCCCGGAGAAATTCCCGCCCGGCTCCACCCATTCGACGTTCGCCTCCAATCCGCTCGGCACGGCCTGCGCGCTGGAAGTGCTGCGCATGACCCAGGAGCATGACTTCGAGCCCGGCATCCGCGCCCGGGGCGCCTATTTCCTGAAGAAGCTCGAAGAGCTCAAGAGCCGCTGGAAAGTGGTCGGCGATGTCAGCGGCATGGGGCTCGCGCTGCGTATCGAACTGTGCGAAACAGACGGATTCACCCCGAGCCGTAAACTGGCAGACCGTGTCTTCAATGAAGGACTCAAGGGCGACCTGCCGGTCGGCGACAAGAAATACGGGCTGGTGCTGGATATCGGTGGCTACTATAAGAACGTCATCACGCTGGCGCCGTCGTTGCTGATTTCAGAGGAAGAGATTGATCTCGGCATCCAGTTGTTCGAAATGTTGCTGCGCCGCTGCGGAGCAGAGTAAAGCGCATAGTCATGGATTCGGCGATTCGGCAGTGTCTGGGGCCTAACGGCTTCTTCCTGAAGGGCGGCGAAGACGCCGTGCTGTTGGTGCATGGCTTGACCGGAACCCCAGCGGAGATGCGCGCGATCGCCAACCAGCTCGCCAAGGACGGATTCACAGTCATGTGCCCGAGGTTATCCGGGCATTGCGGCAGCGTCGGGGAACTGAAACGCTCGAAGTGGCAGGACTGGTACGGCTCCATCGAACAGGCCTTCGAGGCGCTCAAGCGGGAGCATCCGCGCGTTTATGTGGCCGGTTTGTCGATGGGCGCGCTGATCGCGCTCAAGCTGGCGGAAGAAAAAGGGCAACGGGTAAACGGGTTGGGGCTGCTATCCACCACCTTCTTCTACGATGGCTGGAACATACCGCATCACCGGCAAAAATTCCTGCTGCCCATCGTGCTGTACAGCCCGCTGCGCTACTTCATGTCATGGCACGAACTTCCGCCCTACGGCATCAAATGCGAGCGCACGCGCGCCTTCGTACATTCCGTGCTGACGCAACGTGATGCGTTGTCCGCCGAAAAAGTCGGAATTTTCCGTACCCCTGCGGTGACCATCCATGAAAGTTTCAAACTGGTCCGCACGGTAAAAAAACTGCTGCCCAGCGTTCATTCACCGACGTTGATCGTGCATTCCACCGAAGATGACATGGCCAGTATAAAAAATGCGCACTACGTAGCCAGGCACATCTCCTCAGACAAGGTGGAAACCTATTTCGTCGATGACACCTACCACGTGCTGACGCTGGACAAACGCAAGAACGATATTGCGCAGCGGCTGGGCGCCTTTTTCAAAAGCTGCGCCACGAGGGAAGCTGCGGCCGTTTGATGTGCTTACACGGAATTGCGCCAACGCTATAACGCTTGCTACATGTTGTGATCGAGGTTTAGCGGTGCCCTTTAACCGCAAATGCCGCTCCGGGCATTATCGGTTATTCTCTATGTGCCTCAAGCATTGTTTAGCCTGATATTCAAATTGCAGAAATCACACATTCTCGCGTTGGCCGCAGGGCTGTCCTGCGTATTCGGTTTTGCGCCGTTTGGAATATTTCCGATTCCGGTGTTAGCGCTCGCTTTGCTGTTTGCGCTGTGGGCAAACGCCGCTACGCCGCGTACTGCGGCATGGGCGGGTTTTGCCTTTGGTTTGGGCCTGTTCAGCGCAGGCATCGGCTGGATCTATGTCGCGCTGCACGATTATGGCGACATGCCGCTGCTGCTGGCGTTGCCTGCCACACTGTTGTTTGCCGCGTTTCTTGCGCTGTTCCCGGCGTTGGCCGGCTATGCGCAGGCGCGTCTTGCCGGTGCGCAGCGGCTGCGCACCGTGCTGGCGATGCCGGCAGCCTGGGTGCTGATCGAATGGGTGCGCGGCACGATCTTTACCGGCTTCCCGTGGCTGACCTTCGGCTATGCGCACAGCGACAGCCCGTTGGCCGGCTACGCGCCGCTGTTCGGTGCGTATGGCGTATCGCTGGTAGCGGCGATCAGCTCGGGTTTGCTCGCGATGCTCTGGCATCAGCGCTGGAGCAGGCATGGGGGGGCGGCGTTGGCGATGCTTGCCGTGTTATGGGTCGGCGGCGCGCTGCTGCATACGGTGCCATGGACGCAGCCGCAGGGTGAGCCGTTCAGCGTGGCGCTGGTGCAGGGTAACATCGCGCAGGAAATCAAGTTCAATGAGGGCGCGTTGGCCGGCACGCTGGAGACCCACCGGCGCCTCGCAATGCAACACGACGCGCACCTGACCGTGCTGCCGGAGACCGCGCTGCCGCTGTTGCGCCACCAGATACCGCCGCAGTTGTTCGAACAACTGCGCGATCACGCCAGAAAAAACGGCGGCGACATGCTGATCGGCTCGTTCGAGCGCAACAACGGCAGCTACTACAACAGTGTGCTGACACTGGGCACGGCGGACGAGCAGCACTATCGCAAGCAGCATCTGGTGCCGTTCGGCGAATTCATCCCGTTGCGCACGCTGCTCGGCTGGCTGATCAACGGCGTGCTCAACATCCCGATGGGCGACCTGGCGCGTGGCGATGCGCGGCAAGCGCCGCTCGCTGTCGCCGGGCAGCGTGTCGCGGCGAACATCTGCTACGAGGACGTATTCGGCGAAGAGATCATCCGTGCGCTGCCGCAGGCCACACTGCTGGTCAACTTCACCAACGATGCCTGGTACGGCTATTCCCACGCGGCGGCGCAGCACAACCAGATTTCGCAACTGCGCGCGCTGGAGAGCGGGCGCATGATGCTGCGCGCCACCAATACCGGCGTGACGTCGATTATCGGTGCGGACGGCAGTATCTTGCAGCAGTTGCCGCAACATCAGGAAGGCGTGCTGCAAGGGCAGGCGCAAGGCTATGAAGGTATCACCCCCTATGTGCGCTGGGGCAATACTGCGGTGATGGCGCTGATCGCGTTGATGCTGGCCGGTGCATGGAGAACGGCCAGACGATGACCTGGTTGTGCTACCTGCTGCGCTGTGCCGACGACACGCTGTATTGCGGCATCACCAACGATCTGGAGAAGCGTCTCGCGGCGCACAATGCCGGCACGGCGGCCAAATACACGCATGCGCGCGGCCCGGTGGAACTGGTATTTGCCGAGCCTTGCGCCGACAGGTCCGCCGCATCGAAACGCGAGATGGAGATCAAAGCCCTGACGCGCGCAAAGAAGCTGGCATTGATCCACTCAAGCTTGAAATGATTTTGCTATTCGCTTGCCTTTCAAGCGTGGCGGCATGGCGCCACATATATGGCATCAGACATCTATATCGAGGCTGTGGGGCGTGACTTTTTCATCGTAAGGGGCTTGCCCGGATTCGAACAGATGCATCTGCCGCTCACGGTGGCCTTCACCGGAAGGCGCAGGACGCTCCGTCGCCCTCCGCTCCATCGGATGCTCGCCTGGAGCCGCCTGCGGAAGCAGGAACTCGCGAAGTGTAGTCCACTTTACTTCGCCATGCGGCAACGCATTAAACAGGCCGATAGCCGCTTCCTGCGTCAATATATGAGTATGAATGCCTTCCACGACAAATACCTCGCATATGAATTCGCCGCCATGCGCTTCGAGGATTTCCACCCGGTCATGATGGGTAAGCAATGCATTGTGCAGACCCAGCCTGGTGGGTGGATGGATCGAATAATCGACCAAGCGCGGCGAACCGTCCGCCTTGCGGTATTCCTTAGGCAGGAGCGATGACCAGTAGCGGACTATGAATCGCATTGTGATGGTTTTATTGCATGGTGAAAGGGTGCCATGTATGTGTTCATGCTTCCGTTGAAATTGTCATATACCTGCACGAAGATCGCGCCAAAAATGGCTCTCTCTTCCTGCCGGTTTGCCGGCCTTCTTCGCCGGCAAGGCCCTGTCCTCACTTCAGACCATGCCACTGCGCTCCGTGTTCCTTGACGCACTCATTATGCAGTATCACGCAATTGCGCCGCAAACTGGTTTGGCCACGCCATAAATCAGGCGGCCGGTTAAACACATCCCTACACAACGCCAGAAAACCAGTAAAATGCGCCACTTTGCAACCGCATGAAATAACCGATGCTTAACTCTGGTTCCAACATGCTGAGCCAAGGGCTCAGCTTTCAGCAAATTATTTTGACGCTCCAGAATTATTGGGACAAGCAGGGCTGCGCGCTGTTGCAGCCTTATGATATGGAAGTCGGGGCGGGCACTTCGCACACCGCCACGTTCCTGCGCGCGCTCGGCCCGGAACCCTGGAAGGCCGCTTACGTGCAGCCGTCGCGCCGCCCCAAGGACGGGCGCTACGGCGAGAATCCGAACCGTTTGCAGCATTACTACCAGTTCCAGGTGGTGTTGAAGCCATCGCCTGCCAATATTCTCGATTTGTATCTCGGCTCGCTGGAGGCGCTCGGCTTCGATCTCAAACAAAACGATATCCGCTTCGTCGAGGATGACTGGGAGAACCCGACACTTGGTGCATGGGGCCTGGGCTGGGAAGTGTGGCTGAACGGCATGGAAGTGACGCAGTTCACCTATTTCCAGCAGGTCGGCGGCATCGACTGCAAGCCGATCACCGGCGAGATCACTTATGGACTGGAGCGGCTGGCGATGTACCTGCAAGGCGTCGAAAACGTATTCGACCTGACCTGGACGCCGGGCGTCAGCTACCGCGATGTGTACCACCAGAACGAGGTCGAGCAATCGGCTTACAATTTCGAGCACAGCGATGTGGAATTTCTGCTCGGCGCATTCGGCAGCCACGAGAAACAGGCCAAACACCTGATGGAGCAGCAGCTCGCACTGCCCGCCTACGAACAAGTACTAAAAGCCGCGCACACCTTTAACCTGCTGGATGCGCGCGGCGCGATTTCCGTCACCGAGCGGGCCGCCTACATTGGGCGCATCCGCAACCTGGCACGCAGCGTCGCGAGGAGCTACAAGGAGAGCCGCAGGCGGCTTGATCCGCCGTTTCCGATGGCGCCGCGCGAATGGGCCAACGAAGCGATTGCGCAGATGGATATGGAGGCTGCCAAATGACGGCCAGCAAAAACCTGCTTGTAGAACTGCATGTCGAGGAATTGCCGCCGAAGTCGCTGAAGAAACTGGGCGACAGTTTTGCCGAGGTGCTGGCGGCAAGCCTCAAGAATCAAGGGTTGGCAGCAAGCGATGCGAGAGTGACGGCATATGCCTCGCCGCGCCGCCTCGCGGTGCATCTCACCAGCGTCGCGGCGCAAGCGGCCGACAAATCCGTAGCGCAAAAACTGATGCCTGTGTCCGTGGGGCTGGATGCGCATGGCCAACCCACTCCTGCCTTGCTCAAGAAACTTGCCAGTCTCGGGGTTAATGTAACAGCGGGCGCAGATGCCTCGGTCGTATCCAACCTGAAGCGCGCGCCGGATGGCAAAACTGAAGCACTGTTTTTCGACAGCGTGGTCAAGGGTGCAACGCTGGCAGAGGGTTTGCAGAAAGCACTCGATGAAACACTGGCGAAGCTGCCGATTGCCAAGGTGATGACCTATCAGCGCTACCCCGCCGCCAATAAAATTCAATGGACAAATGATAAAGGCGTAGCGATAAACTGGGCAAATGATTCCGGCAAGCCCATATCATGGGTTACTGAGACGGTACATTTTGTTCGCCCAGCACATAATCTAATAGCGTTATACGGCACAGAGATTGTCCCAGTTTCAGCGCTCAGCTTGACCGCCGGGCGCGCGACGCAAGGCCATCGCTTCGAAGCGGCAAGCGCAATGCTGGAAATCCGTGATGCCGACAGCTACGAAGCGCAGATGGAAAGCGAAGGCGCGGTGATTCCCGGTTTTGAAAAACGCCGCGCCGAGATCGCCGGACAGCTTGCCGCAGCCGCTGCCCGGGAAGGTTTGCAGCCGATTAACGACGACGCGCTGCTCGACGAGGTGACCGCGCTGGTCGAACGCCCCAATGTGCTGCTCGGAAAATTCGAATCCGAGTTTCTCGCCGTGCCGCAGGAATGCCTGATCCTGACGATGAAGGCGAACCAGAAATATTTCCCGCTGTTGGACAAGAACGGCAAACTTACGAACAAATTTCTGATCGTGTCGAACATACGTCCGGCGGATGCCAGCCTGGTGATCGGCGGCAACGAACGGGTGGTGCGCCCGCGCCTGGCCGATGCAAAATTTTTCTTCGACCAGGATCGCAAGAAGCCGCTGGATTCCCGCGTGCACGGTCTGGACAAGGTGGTGTACCACAACAAGCTTGGCAGCCAGGGTGATCGCGTAAATCGCGTGCAGACCATTGCCCGCGCCATCGGCCAGCAGTTGGGCAGCGAGACGCTCGCCTTGCAGGCCGATCAGGCCGCGTTGCTGTCCAAGGCCGACCTGCTGACCGATATGGTCGGCGAGTTCCCCGAGTTGCAGGGCATCATGGGGCGCTATTATGCGCAGCACGACAGACTGAGCGACGATATCGCGTATGCGATCGAAGACCATTACAAGCCGCGCTTTGCCGGCGACGAGTTGCCGCGCAACAGGGTCGGTATCTGCGTCGCGCTGGCCGACAAGCTCGAAACGCTGGTCGGCATGTTCGGCATCGGGCAGATTCCGACCGGCGACAAAGACCCGTTCGCGTTGCGCCGCCATGCGCTGGGTGTCATCCGCATAATGACTGAGGTGGATTGTGATATAAAACTCTCTGAATTGGTCAGCCTCGCAAGAGATACATTTTCAGTTGTATCAGATTTCGATGGTGCAAGAATCCATCATGATGTTATGCATTTCATTTATGATCGTTACTCTGGAATGCTAAAAGAACTAGAATTCACTCCACAAGAAATTGAGGCTGTTCTTTCCATACGACCCCAACCAAATCCGTCCCAGGTTATCAAACGCATCCATGCAGTGCGCGCTTTCGCCGCCTTGCCGGAAGCCGCCGCACTGGCCGCCGCGAACAAACGTGTAAGCAATATCCTCAAAAAATCCGAAAATAATGCGAGCGGCGAGGTCGATGCCGCTTTGCTGCAAGAGCCTGCCGAACAGGCGCTGCATCGGGCGTTGAGCCAGATTGCACCCAAGGCCGATGCCGCATTTGCGGCGGGTGACTATACCGCTTCGTTGCAGGCGCTGGCCGCATTGCGCGTGCCGGTGGACGCATTCTTCGACAGCGTCATGGTGAATGTCGAAGATGCCGCGTTGCGCGCCAACCGCCTCGCGTTGCTCGCGCAGTTGCAGCAGGCGATGAACCGCGTCGCGGATATTTCCAAACTGGCGGCATGAGAGGAAAAATAATTATGGGGTGCGCAGACATGTCTCCGCTTTTAAGAAGCAGCCGTAGGGTGGGCACGGTTTTCGTGCCCACCGTTCATCCGCGTGGGCACGAAAACCGTGCCCACCCTACGTTATGAAACTCATCATTCTCGACCGTGACGGCGTGATCAATTACGACTCGGACCAGTTCATCAAGAATCCGGAAGAGTGGAGGCCGATTCCCGGCAGTCTCGAAGCGATCGCGCAATTGAACCAGAGCGGCTATCGCGTCGTGGTGGCGACCAACCAGTCCGGAATCGGGCGCGGATTGTTCGATATGGCAATGTTGAATGCGATCCACGACAAGATGCACAAAGCTTGCGCCCTGGCCGGCGCGCGCATCGATGCGGTGTTTTTCTGCCCGCACGCCGCAGAGGCCGATTGCCATTGCCGCAAACCAAAGATTGGCATGCTGGAAGAAATTGCGGCGCGCTACAATTTCGGCAAGCTGATCGGTGTGCCGGTAGTGGGCGATTCGCTGCGCGATCTGCAATCTGCGGTGGCGCTGGGTGCGCAGCCTTATCTGGTATTGACCGGCAAAGGAATGAAAACACAGTCAGCGGGCGGCCTGCCGGAAAAGACTATCATCCTGCCCGATCTCGCGGCAGTCGCGGCAAAACTGCTGTAGCGCCGCCCGATGAATCGCCTCTGCCATCCGGATTGATATGCTGGTTATACGCTCGCTGCTCTTCATGGTGTTGCAGATCATACTTACACCGGTTTTTTCCACACTGGCGTTGCTGACTTTCCCTTTTCCGCCGTTGCTGCGCTACCGGCTGATTTCCAGCTATGCGCACACAATGTTGTGTCTGTTGCGCGTTGTATGCAACATTCGCCACGAGGTGCGCGGCGCGGAAAACATCCCGAAAGAACCGTGCATTATATTGTGCAAACACCAGTCCGCCTGGGAAACGCTTGCGCTGCAGGTGGTTTTCCCGCCGCAGGTGTGGGTGCTGAAACGCGAACTGTTGTGGCTGCCTTTTTTCGGCTGGGGACTGGCGATGACCAGCCCGGTCGCGATCGACCGTGGCGACGGCAGGGGAGCGATGAAGCAATTGCTCAAACAGGGTAAAGACCGGCTTGCGCAAGGTTTCTGTGTCGTGATTTTCCCGGAGGGTACGCGTGTGCCGTTCGGCCAGCGCGGCAAATACAAGGTCGGCGGCGCGTTGCTGGCGGCAAGCAGCGGCGTACCGGTAGTGCCGGTGGCGCATAATGCCGGGCGGTTATGGGGGCGCAATGCATTCAGCAAGCACCCCGGTTTGATCACGATGAGCATCGGCACGCCTATCGAAACGAAAGGCTTGAAGGCCGAAGAGATCAACCAGCGTGTCGAGGCCTGGATCGAGAATGAAATTCAGCAACTGCCGCACTAAATAAACCACATATTTCGCACATGCTGAGACGCCTGCGCAATCTCATCACTCCCGCCAACGTGTCCACAAGGGGCAAGGCCGGAGCGTCCCCGTTGCTTCGCAATGACCCTCCCGCCGTTGAGCAGCGCGCCATCAACCTTGCCGGAAAAGATATTGCCTACACGCTGAAGCGTAGCGGCAAACGGCGCAGCATCGGCCTGCGCATCGACGACCGCGGCCTCACCGTCAGCATACCGAAGCGCGCCTCGGAGCGCTGGCTGCACAGCGTATTGCAGGACAAGGCGCATTGGGTGGTGGAGAAGCTGGATGGCTGGCAGCAGCGCAAGCCGCCGGAGACGCGCTGGGCGGACGGCGCGAACATCGCGTTCCTGGGCGAACAAATCACATTGCGGATACGGCAAGGCCTGTTTGCCACGCCTGCGCAGCAACGCGGCAACGAGTTGTGGCTGTTCGTTGTCGATGACAACGACACTACGCATATCGGGCGGGCGGTGTCGCACTGGTACCGCCATGCAGCCGAACAGTTATTTGCCCGGCGCGGCGCGCATTACGCGGCCTTGCTGGGCGTTGCGCCGCGCGCGATAAAGCTCTCGACGGCAAGAACACAGTGGGGTTGCTGCACCGCGCGCGGCACGGTGCGGCTGAATTTGCAGCTGATCAAGCTGCCGCTACCGTTGATTGATTATGTGGTGGCGCATGAGCTGGCGCACCTGCGCGAAATGAATCATTCGGCGGCATTCTGGCAGATAGTGGAAAGCGTTTGCCCGGAGCATGTGAAGCTGCGCCGCGAGCTCAAAGCAGTCGCGCTGCAACACCTGCTATAATCTACTGCGCGAACCGGCATCGGGGCCGCGCAGTAGATTTATCGCTATGTATAACTTCCCGTTTGCCACAAAAAGGCAGCGCACCTGCGCTGCCTCTTCATTGCTGCGCCTCAATAACGCCTATCGCACGCAATCCACGTAATACAGCGTCTCACCGTTCACTTCCGCGACCAGCCCGTGGATGTCGCTCTCGAAGCCGGGGAATTTCTTGTTAAAGTCGCGCGCGAACTTGAGATAGTCCACGATGGTCTTGTTGAAGCGTTCGCCGGGGATCAGCAGCGGGATGCCGGGCGGGTAGGGCGTCAACAGCACGGCGGTGATGCGCCCTTCCAGCTCGTCGATCGGCACACGGTCGATTTCGTCGTGCGCCATTCTGGCGAACGCGTCGGAGGGCTTCATCGCAGGTTGCATGTCGGAGAGGTACATCTCGGTCGTCATCTTCGCGACGTTGTTTGTCTTGTAGGTGTCGTGAATCTGCTGGCACAGGTCGCGCAGTCCGACGCGCTCGTAAAGCGGATGCTTGGCCGCGAACTCCGGCAGGATGCGCCAGATCGGCTGGTTCTTGTCGTAGTCGTCCTTGAACTGCTGCAACGCGGTGAGCAGCGTGTTCCAGCGGCCTTTGGTGATGCCGATCGTGAACATGATGAAGAACGAATACAGGCCGCATTTTTCGACGATCACGCCATGCTCGGCGAGATACTTGGTGACCATCGCGGCAGGGATGCCGGTCTCGTCGAAGTTGCCGTTGAGGTTGAGTCCCGGCGTGATGATCGTGGCCTTGATCGGGTCGAGCATGTTGAAGCCGGCAACCTGTTTGCCGAAACCGTGCCATTTGTCGCCGGTCTTCAGTATCCAGTCTTCGCGCGAGCCGATGCCTTCTGCGGCGATCTTCTCGGGGCCCCACACCTTGAACCACCAGTCCTTGCCGAATTCGTCGTCCACCTTGCGCATCGCGCGGCGGAAGTCCATCGCCTCGGCGATGGATTCCTCCACCAGCGCCGTTCCGCCGGGCGGCTCCATCATCGCGGCCGCCACGTCGCATGAGGCGATGATGGAATATTGCGGGCTGGTCGAGGTGTGCATCAGGTAGGCTTCATTGAATACGTGGTGGTTCAACTTGCGCGTCTCCGGTTCGCGCACCAGTATCTGCGAGGCTTGCGACAGTCCGGCCAACAGCTTGTGCGTGGACTGCGTGGAGAAGATCATCGACTCTTTGGCGCGCGGGCGGTATTTTCCGATCGCGTGCATGTCCTTGTAGAACTCGTGGAAGGCCGCATGCGGCAACCAGGCTTCGTCGAAATGCAGCGTATCGATGCGCCCGTCCAGCATCTCTTTCAGCATCTCCACGTTGTACACGATGCCGTCGTAGGTGCTCTGGGTGATCGTCAGGATGCGCGGTTTGACGGACTTGTCCTTGATGAACGGATTCGCGTCGATTTTCTTCTGGATGTTTTCCGGCTCGAACTCTGATTTCGGGATCGGCCCGATGATGCCGTAGTGGTTGCGCGTCGGCGTCAGGAACACCGGCACCGCGCCGGTCATCATAATCGCGTGCAGGATGGATTTGTGGCAGTTGCGGTCCACGACGACGATGTCGTCCGGCGCAACGGTCGAGTGCCACACGATCTTGTTCGAAGTGGACGTGCCGTTCGTGACGAAGAACAAGTGGTCGGCATTGAAGATACGCGCCGCGTTGCGCTCCGAGGCGGCTACCGGCCCGGTGTGGTCGAGCAGTTGCCCCAGTTCGTCCACCGAATTGCACACGTCGGCGCGCAGCATGTTTTCGCCGAAGAACTGGTGGAACATCTGGCCGACCGGAGATTTCAGGAACGCCACGCCGCCCGAATGCCCCGGGCAATGCCAGGAATAGGAACCGTCCTGCGCGTAATGCAGCAACGCGCGGAAAAACGGCGGCGCCAGAGAATCCAGATAAGACTTTGCTTCGCGGATGATATGGCGCGCGACGAACTCGGGCGTATCCTCGTGCATGTGGATGAAGCCGTGCAACTCGCGCAGTACGTCATTGGGGATGTGGCGCGAGGTGCGCGTCTCGCCGTACAGGTAGATCGGAATGTCGGCATTCTTGAAACGGATCTCCTCGACGAAGGCGCGCAATGATTTCAGCGCAACCTCGGTTTCTTCCTGGCTGCCAGCGCCGAATTCCTCGTCGTCGATCGACAGCAGGAACGCCGAAGCGCGGCTCTGCTGCTGCGCGAACGAGGTCAGGTCGCCGTAACTGGTGACACCGAGCACTTCCATGCCTTCTTTTTCAATCGCATCGGCCAGCGCGCGTATGCCCAATCCGCTGGCATTCTCGGAACGGAAATCTTCATCGATGATGACGATTGGGAATCTGAATTTCATGGCACTCCCCTGATGGGATAACGGAATGGCGCGGATTGTCGCAGATTTACCAAAAATTTGGCGGCTGTCGTTACTGTTGCGGCGGATACGGGTTGACCAGCTCGCCGATCAACTCTGCCAGCACGACCCGGAACTGCTGTTCGTCGCAACCCATCAGCACCGCATCTTCCAGTGCGTCCTGGCAAATCTGCCGGATCTCGTCAAGGTTTTCGCGCAGCACCTTGTTTTTTTCCACGCAGGCGATGATCTCACCGTTTGGAGAGTACCAGATGATTTGGTCGTCGCGTGGCATGTGTCAGATATTGGTGGAGTGGAAAGCGGGAAGTGGAAAAACAGCGTGCTGCTTTACACTTCCTTCTCCTGCTTCCCCTTCCCGCTTTTCATTAAGTGTTTTGCACGACAATTTTCGGGAACGTCATGCTGTGGCTTTGCGCCATTTCCGCAACCTTGACCGCTATACGGCGCGCGATCTGTTTGTATTCCCTGGCGATCTTTCCGTCCGGGTCGGCCACTACCGTAGGCTTGCCGGAATCAGTCTGCTCGCGGATGCTGATATCCAGCGGCAGCGAGCCGAGGAATTCGACGTTGTAGTCTTTGCACATTTTTTCGCCGCCGCCGGCGCCGAAGATGTGTTCTTCATGGCCGCATTTTGAACAGATGTGTGTGCTCATGTTTTCGACGATGCCCAGAATTTTGATGCCGACTTTTTCGAACATCTTGAGTCCCTTGCGTGCATCCATCAGCGCGATGTCCTGTGGCGTCGTGACGATCAATGCGCCGGTGACGGGCACTTTCTGCGCCAGCGTGAGCTGGATGTCGCCGGTGCCAGGCGGCAGGTCTACGACCAGATAGTCCAGATTGTCCCATTTGGTCTGATTCAGCAGTTGCTCAAGCGCCTGGTTCACCATCGGGCCGCGCCACACCATCGGTGTGTCGTCACTGATCATGAAGCCGATCGACATGACTTGCAGGCCATGGCTGCTCAACGGATCCATCGATTTGCCGTCGCTGGAGGTCGGGCTGCCCGAGACGCCGAGCATGGTTGGTTGCGATGGGCCATAGATGTCGGCGTCCATGATGCCGACGCGCGCGCCTTCGGCGGACAGCGCCAGCGCGAGGTTGACCGCCGTCGTGGATTTGCCGACGCCGCCCTTGCCGCTCGCCACCGCGATGATATTTTTTACGCCGTCCACCAGTTTCACGCCGCGCTGCACCGCATGAGGCACCACTTTGCTCGAAACATTGGCGCTGACCTTGCCGGCGCCGGGCAACGCTGTCTTGAGGTGCGTTTCCACCATTGTGCGAATTTCGTTCCATACGCTCTTGGCCGGGTAGCCGAGCATAATGTCCAGCGTCACGTCGGAGCCTGAAACCACGATATTTTTCACCGATTTTCCGCTGACAAAGTCTTTCTGGGTATTCGGATCAATCAGATTCTTCAACGCACCTTGTACGTCAGCTTCGCTAAAACTCATCACTACCTCGCTAGTTTCTAGAAAAAAGAAGCGTGATTTTAACCAATTCGCCGCCATTGCGCGCAGATTTGCTAAAATCCGTGCCTTACCGCATTCCGGCACGGTCATAATGTCCAACAGAAAAATCCTTGTCACCTCCGCGTTGCCCTATGCCAATGGCAGCATCCACCTCGGTCACTTGGTCGAATACATCCAGACCGACATCTGGGTGCGCTTCCAGAAGATGCAGGGCAACACATGCCACTACGTGTGCGCCGACGACACCCATGGCACGCCGATCATGCTGCGCGCCGAGAAGGAAGGCATCACGCCGGAACAACTGATCGACCGCGTCTGGCATGAACACAAGGCGGACTTCGACGGTTTTCATGTCGAGTTCGATCATTACGGCAGCACCAACAGCGCCGAGACCAAAGAATATGCACAGGACATTTATCGCAAGCTCAAGGCCGACGGTCTGATCGAGGTGCGCTCGATCGAGCAGTTCTATGATCCGCTCAAGAACATGTTTTTGCCGGACCGCTTCATCAAGGGCGAATGCCCGAAGTGCCACGCAAAGGATCAATACGGCGACAACTGCGAGGCCTGCGGCGCCACCTACGCGCCGACCGAGCTGATCAACCCGTATTCGGCCGTATCCGGCGCGCAACCGGAACGGCGCAATTCCGACCATTACTTCTTCAAGCTCTCCGCCGACACCTGCCAGCAGTTCCTGCGCGAATGGACGCGCAGTGGCACGCTGCAACCCGAGGCGGCAAACAAGATGCAGGAATGGCTCGGCGCTGAAAACGAGAACAAATTATCCGATTGGGACATTTCGCGCGATGCGCCGTATTTCGGCTTCGAGATTCCCGATGCGCCGGGCAAATATTTCTATGTGTGGCTGGATGCGCCGGTGGGCTACATGGGCAGCTTCCGGCAGTTTTGCGATAAGGCTGGGATCAATTTTGACGAATACTGGCTACCACAGTCGCAGCCAGAATCGGGGATGGATGCTAGGAGACAAGAAGGCGGCGACGCTGACATACCTGCAGGTAGGCTAGGAGCAGCCGACGCAGCCGACAACGCAGACGCCCCGAGTATGGCTGCGACCGAGCTGTACCATTTCATCGGCAAGGACATCCTCTACTTCCACGCGCTATTCTGGCCGGCGATGCTGCAACACGCCGGTTTCCGCACGCCGACCAAACTGTTCGCGCACGGTTTCCTGACCGTCAACGGCGAAAAGATGAGCAAATCGCGCGGCACATTCATCACCGCCGACAGCTACCTGAAGCAGGGGCTCAACCCGGAATATCTGCGCTACTACTATGCCGCGAAACTGAACGGCACGATGGAAGACCTTGACCTGAACCTGGAGGATTTCGTCGCTAAGGTGAACAGCGACCTGGTTGGCAAGTACGTCAATATTGCGAGCCGCTGTGCTGGGTTTATCAGCAAGAAGTTTGACGGCAAGTTGGCTGCGGAGTTGGTAGATAAATGGCTTCCCGGCCAGCTTGATAAAGCGGCGGACAGTGCAATCTCAAACTTTAATGCAAGCATGGGAGATAAGGCTAACGCCAACAAAGTAATAAGATTGTCGGACGAATTAGCGCTAGTTGATTTGCTGCCAGAAATACAAGGTCATGCTCTTCAAATTGCCGAGCTTTATGAGCAAAGGGACTTTGCCAGAGCAATTAGGCAAATTATGGAGCTAACCGACATGTGCAATACCTATGTGGATAGGTTGGCACCGTGGGCTTTAGCAAAGAACTTTGAAGCCAATGAGGAAAGAATTCATATCGGCTGCTCAATTGCCCTAAATGCGTTCCGCTTACTCACCCTGTATTTGAAGCCTGTTTTGCCTGAATTGGCAAAAGAAGTAGCAAAATTCCTCAACATTCCGTCGCTCCAATGGAGCGATGCTCAAACATTACTACCCAGTGGACACTCTATTAATGATTACGCGCACCTGATGACCCGTGTCGACCAAAAACAAATAGAAGCGATGATAGAAGCCAACAAAGAAACCCTTGTACCGCCGCCTTCGCCTGTACGCCATGCCGAGGCACAGCAACACCAGCCCTCGCCTCAATCCTCTCCCGCAAGCGGGCGAGGAAGCGAACGAGAAAGTCAATCTTCAATTCCTGCGCCGATCGCCGAAACCATCTCGATTGACGACTTCAGCAAGGTCGATCTGCGCGTCGCGAGAATCGTCAACGCCGAGCATGTCGAAGGCGCGGAGAAACTGCTGAAACTGACGCTGGACATCGGCGAGGAAAAACCGCGCACGGTGTTTGCCGGAATTAAATCCGCCTACGATCCGGAGAAACTCAAGGGGCGCATGACCGTGATGGTCGCCAACCTGGCGCCGCGCAAAATGAAGTTCGGACTGTCGGAAGGCATGGTGCTGGCAGCTTCCGGTGATGCGCCCGGTTTGTTCATATTGTCTCCAGATGAGGGCGCGCAACCGGGAATGCGCATCAGGTAACGTGCATCCCTAAAAATCCAGATTTCATCCTGACTGATGGAACAACTAGCCTGCATTGATTTCTGCAGCGAGCAGTGAAGCTGCCGCCTTGAGCCGCTCCCATGATGAACAGGGGCGTGCGAAATAGAAATTGCCTTCAATGCCCTGCTAATTTGTTGTCGCCCCGCGAACTCACGCCCATTGTCCAATGGCGATAGTGCGCCTCCCGCAGCAGAGCACAACTTCAATAGTGTAGAATTTGCAGAAATTTTGCGGGCTTTCACCTCACGGCGAAATGCCTGCTTACCTCTTTTTCAGGAGTTGAACATGTCTCTTACACCTTCCGCCGCCGAGAAGAAAGCACGCACACTTTCCGAAGCGATGCCTTATATCCAGCGTTTTTTCGATAAAACCATCGTCGTCAAATACGGTGGCAATGCGATGACCGACCCGCTGTTGCAGGAGAGCTTTGCGCGCGACGTGGTACTGCTCAAACTGGTCGGCATGAATCCGGTGGTAGTGCATGGTGGTGGCCCGCAGATCAACGAGTTGCTCAAGCGCGTCGGCAAGCAGGGCGAATTCATACAGGGTATGCGCGTTACCGACGAAGAGACGATGGATGTGGTGGAGATGGTGCTGGGCAAGGTCAACAAGGACATCGTCAACCTGATCAACCGGCACGGCGGTAAGGCGGTGGGTCTGACCGGGCAGGATGGCGCGTTTATCCGTGCCGAGAAGATGATGCTGGAAAGCGATAATGAGCCGGGCAAGATGCTGGACATCGGGCTGGTTGGCGAGATCACCAGGATCGACCCATCGATCATTACCTTCCTCGATTCCGGCGACTTTATCCCGGTGATCGCACCGATCGGTGTCGCCGCGGATGGCGAAACGCTGAACATCAACGCCGACGTCGTGGCGGGCAAACTGGCAGAGGTGCTGAAAGCGGAAAAGCTGGTGTTGCTGACCAATACGCCGGGTGTGCTGGACAAGGCAGGCAACCTGCTTTCAGGACTGACGCCGAAGAACATCGACGATCTGGTGGCGGACGGCACGCTGTCCGGCGGGATGCTGCCCAAGATTTCGTCTGCGCTGGATGCCGCGCGCAGCGGCGTGAAGTCGGTGCACATCATCGATGGCCGGGTAGAGCATGCGCTGTTGCTGGAGATTTTGACCGATGAGGGTGTCGGCACACTGATAAAAAGCAAATGAGCGGGCGTGTCTGGATTTTCGATCTGGACAATACGCTGCACAATGCGACGCCGCACATTTTTCCGCACATCAACCGCAGTATGACTGCGTATTTGCAACAATATCTGCAACTGGATGAGGCGGCGGCGAATGAATTGCGCGCGCATTACTGGCGCCGTTATGGTGCGACACTGAGCGGATTGATGCGCCATCACGGCACTCGCCCGGACCATTTTCTGTGGCATACCCACCAGTTTCCGGCCTTGCCGGATATGGTGTTGCGTGAACCGCGCCTGCGACATGTGCTGAAGAATTTGCCCGGAAAAAAAGTGGTGTTTTCGAATGCGCCGCAACACTATGTGCATGCGGTGTTGAAGCTGTTGCGCGTAACGGATTTGTTCGACGATGTGATGGCGGTGGAGCAGATGCGCTACCGCCCCAAACCGAATCCTTCCGGCTTCATGCGTTTGCTGCACCGGCATCGCGTGAAAGCCGCGCAGTGCGTAATGGTCGAAGACAGCCTGGAGAATCTGCAAACCGCAAAGTGCCTGGGAATGCGCACTGTGTGGGTGAATGCGGGCAGCAGGAACGCGTCGTGTGTGGATGTGAAAATTCGTGATGTGATGCAGTTGCCGAAGGCGCTGCATCGATTGAATTGATAGGGGTGAAAAATGGCAAGCAAACCGGGCGAGAGAAAATTGCAAATCCTGCAAACTGTGGCGCAGATGCTGGAGCAACCCAAGGGCGAGAAGATCACCACGGCGGCGCTGGCGGCGAAACTGGAATTTTCCGAGGCGGCGCTATACCGCCACTTCGCCAGTAAGGCGCAGATATTCGAAGGCTTGATCGAGTTCATCGAGCAGACGGTGTTCGGCCTGATCAACAAGATTACCCAGGAAGAAAAGAGCGGTTTGAAACAGGCCGAGGCGGTCATGTCGATGTTGCTCGGGTTCGCGCAGAAGAATCGCGGCATGACGCGCGTACTGGCCGGCGATGCGCTGGTGAACGAAAATGAGCGTTTGCAGCAGCGCATCAACCAACTGCTGGACCGCATCGAAGCGACCCTGAAGCAGTCGTTGCGCATCGCCGCCACACAGGGTGAAATGGGTACGGCGGTAGATGTGGGCGCCTATGCCAACGTGTTGCTGTGTTATGTGATTGGCCGCTGGCAGCAATTCGCCAAAAGCGGTTTTGCACGCGATCCGCTGGCGCAGTGGCCGGCACAGGCGGCGATTTTATTGGGCAAGGAACAAAGATGATATTGATACTGAGCTCCAACGTCAGCGAACAAACCGAGGAATACCGGCAGTTGCTGGCGCATCTGGCGACGCTGCAAGGCATCCAGACCCGCGTGCATGTCGAGCGCGGCAGCGAAAAGAACCTGACCGAGATATACCTGATCGGCAACACCAAATCGCTGGATATCGAGGACATGCAGAGCCTGCCGTGCGTCGAGCGCGTGGTGCGTGTCTCGGAGGAATACCGCATTCTCGGGCGGCACAAGGACGAGCGGCGCGACACCCATTTCGACTACAACGGCGTGCGTTTCGGGCAGGACACGCTGCATGTGTTTGCCGGCCTGTGTGCGGTGGATAACCGCGAACATGTCGAGATCATGATGAAGGCGGTCGCCGACAGCGGACAGGTGTGCACAAGGATGGGCGCATACAAGCCGCGCACCAGCCCGTATGCCTTCCAGGGGCACGGCAAGAACTGTCTGCCTTATGTGTTCGAGCTGGCGGGCAAGTACGGCATCAAGGTGATCGCGATGGAGGTCACGCACGAATCGCATCTCGACGAGATCAACGAGGCGCTGCACCAGACCGGCAACCCGACCGGCGTGATGTTGCAGATCGGCACGCGCAACACACAGAATTTCGAATTGCTGAAAATCGTCGGGCGCCAGGCCGCAATGCCGGTGCTGCTCAAGCGCGGCTTTGGCATCACGCTGGACGAATCGTTGAACGCGGCGGAATACCTGGCTTCGGAAGGTAATCGGAAAGTGGTGTTCTGCTTGCGCGGCATGAAAACCAACATGGGTGACCCGCACCGCAACTTCGTCGATTTTTCCCATGTGCCGGTCGTGAAGCGGCTGACGCGCATGCCGGTATGCGTCGATCCATCGCACTCGGTCGGCACGCGCGCCGCATCGCCGGACGGCATCCTCGACATGATGCATGTGACGGCGCAGGGGGTGCTGGCCGGTGCGAACATGGTGCTGGTGGATTTTCACCCCGCGCCACCCAAAGCTCTGGTGGACGGTCCGCAAGCGATGCTGCTGAAAGAACTGCCCTATTTCCTGGAGGACGTGCAGATCGCACGCGAGGCGTATTTGAAGCGGCTTGCGTTGCAGCAACGCCAGAAACCGTAAAGCGCTTCTGACAACCTGTCAGGCTTCATCGCCAATCCTGCTTGCCCATGCGATGGCCTCGTCCTGTGCTTCCATGATCGTTCCGATAGAAACGTTTATTTGCGTGGCGATTTCATTGGCGGCGTCAAAATCGGCGGCCTCCAGTTTTTCGCACAGCTTGAGCATTTCGCCCAGCAACCCCTCCCTGGACAGCAATGCGGCACGAATTTCCCTGCCGAGATTGAGCGAATCGACTATTTCCGCCATCGGCATACCGAGCAGCGCATCCATCAGCGAGAGCATCCCTACCATGTAGCTTTGATCATGCAGCACGCCATGCTGGTGCGATTTGTGTATCGCGATCAGCTCCAGCAACTTTCCCCGGCGTACAGCCAGCTCCAGCAACGGCGATGAAAGACCGGTGTCGCTGCCATGTGTGAACATCAGCATCTGCAACCAGCGGTTTAATTGCCGCCGCCCCAGCAGCATCAGCGCCTGTTGTATCGAATCCACCTTGGCCCGCTGGCCGAATGCCACGGTATTGATCAGACGCAACAGATGATAGCTGAGGCCGGGGTTGCGCTTGAACGTAAGCTCCAGGACACTGTCGTCAACATCATTGTTGATTTGGCCGAGCAATTGAAGAACATCCATCTTTGCGGGATCGGGGCGCCTCCCGATAATGATGGTTGGCTTGGCAAAATAATATCCTTGAAACAAATCAAACCCGAACTGCTGGCAGAAATCAAAGTCTTCCGCGCTTTCCACTTTCTTTATGAGCAATTTGAGGTCGGGCCATTTCCGCAGCTGTGCGACAAGAAGCGGCAGCCCATTGCGCTCCGTAAGCGACAGGTCGATTTTTACGACATCCGCAATATCGAGCAGCGGCACGTATCCGTCCGAAAACATCACAACGTCATCCAGCGCGATCTGATAGCCTTTCGCCTTCAATTTATGGCAGCACTCGATGGTCGCTTCGTTAAGCGGTATGCTTTTCCGCAACTCTATTGTGGTTTGCCCGCGCGGCAGCAAGGTCAGCATGTCGCTCATCAGCAGCTCTTTGCCGACATCGACAAAATACCGGGTGCGCTCTGAGCCGGCGTGAAGAATTGCATTGAGAATCGCGTTGGCGGTGGCCTCTGCGGGTTCAACGGCGCCGGCGGCAATCATGTCTGTCGATTGATACATCAACTCCACGGCCACGCGGTTCTGGCCTTTGCTTAAGATGGGCTGGTAAGCAAACGCATAATTACACAGTGACGTATGACTCATTCAATTTCCCCCTCAACGTTCGAGCCGGAAAAACCCAAATAACTCGTTGCGCAGTATAAATGCAGACGCTGAAATTTACCCGGGAATATTGCCTCACTTCCTTCGCCAGCCCGGCCCGATAGATCGCCTGATGTCATGTTTCTTCTGCAACGCCTTCCTGCTGGATAACGCGGAATTTGGCCAAGTCGTAATCCATACCTTTTTCCTGGAGTTCGCCAGAGAGCAGCAAATAGCTTTGCCCTTTCAGCTGCGTCTGCAAACTGCGCTGCGCTGAAAATGTGCCCCCCTTCATCAGCAAGCGCGCCTCGCCGGATGCACCACCTTGTCTGGCTTGCAGCCACAGCGCGGACTGCCCGTCGCCTCCCGGCACGCCTCCGCCGCTCTGATTCAGTTCCACACCGGCAACCTGGCTGGTCAGCATTTCTGCGCCCACATGCAAGCGGTTGTTATCGTCACGCCTCAGGCGGCGCACTACCGCCGCCCCCCAATGCGCCACGCCGTCCGGTTGCGTTCCGAGCAGGCTGCCGATACGTATGCCGTCCGAGCCTTGCGTGGTTAACACGGCACGAAAGCCGCTGGCGCTGATGTCTTCAACTCTCCAGCGCATCGGTTGCTCCTTGCTGAGGTCCAGCCCGGTTCCGGTGGATTCGAGCAACCTGGCAAAACCATTCACCACATTCAGGTTGACGTTGATACCGCGTCGCGGAGCGCGCCGCGACGGCGGGTTAACGAGATAGGTCAGCAATTGTTGCGCGGCCTCACGCACGAGTTCCGCTCCATATGTTCCGCCCAAATTCAGGGACTCCGGAACAATATTTTTTTCCAGCGCCTGGAGCAGCGCCTCCAGTTTCGGTTGCATTGCCGCCATGCCGATGAAGCGTATGGATGGGCCGGCTTTGCTGCCTAGCTTGGCCAGCATTGGCGCAGACGGGTGATCCAGATCGAAGCTGAACATACAGCTCTCGTCCTGTATCGCGCTGAGCGCAATGCTGGAGCGGTACTGGCCTGTTATACGTTCGCTCAGATGGATATGCAATGGTCTCATTGTGCTGACACCGCAGCCGTACCATCCGAGCAGGTGCCCAAGTTCGTATTTCACCGTTGTGTCACCGGCTGCGCCTGAGTAAAGGACAACAGGCTTGTCCAGGTATTCATGCTGTTCTGCATGTTGCCAAAGCCTGGCAGCATTGCTCCAGATCGCGCTATCGACCGTGCCGTAACGCGCACAGATATATTTCAGCTGCCCGGTCAGCGCATACGCCGCGCGTGCCGCCAGCAAAGGCTCTTGCGCCTTGAGTGCGGCAACCCCCTTGTCGCCATCGCAGCCGCGCCTGAACAGCGCGAAATAAGCCCGTGCGGCGTGGTTGAAATAATTGCCCAGCACCAGCCACAAACGATTCTCCTGAAATTTATTCAGTTCGTTCGGTGTAAAATAATCGCGTGCCAGCTTGCGCACACACGGCTGGGCGGCTTCATCCAGCAGGCGCAACACAGCAAACTGGTGCTCCGCTTTGAAGTCAGCATTGTCCGATACCGACTCAATCCAGTCCGTCAATTCCGCGAGCGTCTTGTGCGCGTCATTTTTCGGCAGCTCATCCAGAAATGCCTGTGCAGACTTGATATCCGACATCGGATGATCAGATTTTTTGCCAAATATGCCCGATAACATTTATCACCTCGCTAATATATTGCCTGCCATCATGGCAATATAACCACAAAATGCTGCTGAATATATACTAAAGGAAACATAACTTGATCCTGTGGCTTGCTGACAACGCCCAATTCCCGCCGGTCTCGCGTGCGTTGCGTTCACCCAATGGCCTGCTCGCGGCGGGCGGCAACCTGTCCGCGCCGCGCCTGCTGGAAGCCTACCGGAACGGGATATTCCCATGGTTCAGCCCCGGTGAGCCGATATTATGGTGGAGTCCGGATCCGCGCATGACGCTGGTTCCGGGCGAATTCAAGATTTCGCGCTCGCTGGGCAAGGTGTTGCGCAACACCGCCTATCAGGTGCGCACCGATACCGCCTTCGAGCAGGTCATGCGCGCCTGCGCCGCGCCGCGCGGCGCAGGCGGCAGCACGTGGATCAGCGAAGAGATAATCGCCGCCTATTGCGCGCTGCATCGGCACGGCCATGCGCACTCGGTGGAAACCTGGATGGACGGCAGGCTGGAAGGCGGCTTGTATGGCGTCAGCATCGGGCGCATGTTCTATGGCGAATCGATGTTCAGCTTCAGAAGCAACGCATCGAAGGTCGCGCTGGCGCATCTCGCCAGACAGCTCGAACGCTGGCAATTCGGCATGATCGATTGCCAGATGAATACCGCACATCTTGCCTCGCTCGGCGCGCGCGAAATTCCGCGCAATGAATTCATCATTCGGCTGCGGGAATTGATAAACTGTGCGCCAGTCGCCAACTGGCAATTTGACCCCGACATTTTTGCATGAACCTGCTCGACGACATCCCGCTCACCGCGCTGCATTTTTACCTGACCGCGCCCTACCCATGCAGCTACCTGCCGGGCAAACAGGCATGTTCGCAGGTCGCCACCCCCGCGTTCCTGATCAACACAGCGGTATATTCCGAGCTGGTGCTGCACGGTTTCCGCCGCAGCGGAACCTATACCTACCGCCCCCATTGTGACGGCTGCCGCGCCTGCGTGCCGCTACGCGTGCTGGCGAAGCAGTTCACCGCAAACCGCTCGCAACGGCGCGCCTGGAAACAACATGCCCATCTTGAGGCCACACTGCACCCGCTACAGGGCAAGCCCGAATATTACGACCTTTACCAACGCTACCAGCGTGCCCGCCACCAGGGCGGCGGTATGGATAATGACGACCGCGAGTCATACCAGAATTTTCTGTTGCAAAGCAGCGTCGATTCGCTGCTGGTGGAATTCCGCGAACCCTTCGACCATGCTCAGGACAGGCAAGGCGTACTGCGCATGGTCAGCGTAATCGATTTGCTCAGCAACGGCCTGTCGTCGGTATACACTTTCTACGAACCCGATCTGCCGCGTGCGCGCCTCGGGATTTACAATGTGCTGTGGCAAATCGAGTTATGCCGCAAGCTTGACCTGGATTTTGTCTACCTGGGCTATTGGATCGAACACAGCCGCAAGATGGCCTACAAGACCCAATACCGCCCGGCACAAGGTTTGATGGATGGCGTTTGGCAATCGCTCGACGGAAAATTGCCTACAATTTAAAGAGTCACCGAAGGTATCTGCATGTACTCACTATCGCGCTCCGCGCTGTTCCGGTTTGACCCGGAGACCGCACACCACCTCACGCTCGGGGGTCTGCGCACCGCGTATGCACTGGGTTTGAGCGGCCTGATCGCGCAACGCCCCACCGACGACCCGCACACTGCGATGGGGTTAACCTTCCCCAACCCGGTCGGCCTCGCCGCCGGGCTCGACAAAAACGGCGACTGCATCGACGGGCTGGCGGCACTCGGTTTCGGCTTCATTGAAATCGGCACCATCACACCGCTGCCGCAGCCCGGCAACACCAGGCCGCGCCTGTTCCGGCTGCCGCAGGCCAACGCCATCATCAACCGCATGGGCTTCAACAATGACGGCGTGGACAAGCTGATCGAGAATGTGCGGCACGCCGATTATCGCGGCATTCTCGGCATCAACATCGGCAAGAATGCCGCCACACCGATCGAACATGCGGCGGAGGATTACCTGATCTGCCTGCGCAAGGTATATGCCCACGCCAGCTATATCACCGTCAACATCTCTTCACCCAACACCAAGAACCTGCGCCAGTTGCAGGGTGAGGGCGCGCTGGATCACTTGCTGATGCTGCTCAAAGCCGAACAGCAGAAACTTGCCGATGCACACGGGAAATATGTGCCCATCGCACTGAAGATTGCGCCGGACATCGAAGATGAACAGATCGCACAGATCGCGCGCCTGTTGGTACTGCATCGCATCGACGGCGTGATCGCGACCAACACCACGCTGTCGCGCGAAGGTGTCGACAATCTGCCGCATGGCACGGAAAACGGCGGACTTTCCGGTGCACCGCTCCGCGAAAAATCCACTGCCGTGATTCGCCGGCTCGCCGCCGAACTGCAAGCCTGCGCCGAACAAAAAGGGAGCAGCGTGCCGCCGATCATCGGCGCAGGCGGCATCCTGAGCGGGGCAGATGCGGCGGAAAAGATCAGCGCCGGTGCGGCGCTGGTGCAGCTCTACAGCGGCCTGATCTATCGCGGCCCGGCATTGGTGGCGGAATGCTGTGCAGCGATTCGCTCCTTATCTTGAACTTGCCAGGGAAAACTCCAGGTTTATAGGCGGCATCATGTTCAATGTGATTCTGTATCAACCCGAGATACCGCCGAATACCGGCAACATCATCCGGCTATGCGCCAACACAGGCTGTCATCTGCATTTGATCAGGCCGCTCGGATTCACGCTCGAAGACAAGCAGCTGCTGCGCGCCGGGCTGGATTATCACGAATTCGCAACATTGCGCGTGCATGACACTTTGCCGGATTGCCTGTCGGCCTTCGACCCGGCACGCGTCTTTGCGCTGACCACCAAAGGCTCGCAGGCTTTTCATCGAGTACATTATCAGGCCGGTGATGCGTTCCTGTTCGGGCCGGAAAGCCGCGGCCTGCCCGCCGGGATACTCGAACAATTCGACACGGCCCGGCGCGTGCGCCTGCCGATGCTGCCGGATAGCCGCAGCCTGAATTTGTCGAACACCGTGGCGGTAACCGTATATGAGGCGTGGCGGCAATGCGAATTCGCAGGGGCAGGTCAAGAACTGAGGGCTGAGGACTGAAAACCGGAGAAAGCGCCACCCCGCTTTTTACTCGGCACTCAGTCCTGCTTTATTACTGATTGAATTCCAGATTCGGCGCGCGGTTCAACAGCTCGGCTACGGCGTCTGCGGCGGGGACGTGCTCGTAGAGAATACGGTACACGGCTTCGCAAATCGGCATCGCAACGCCCGTGCGTTGCGCGAGGCGATGCACTTCGCGCACTGTGTAAACCCCCTCGGCGACATGTCTGAGCCGGCGCAGAATTTCCGGCAAGTCATGCTGTTGCGCCAGCAGCAGGCCGACCTGGCGGTTGCGCGACAAATCCCCGGTGCAAGTAAGAATCAGATCGCCCGCACCAGACAAGCCGCCCAGCGTCTCCGGGCGCCCGCCGAGCTTCAAGCCAAGCCGGGTAATTTCGGCCAGCCCGCGCGTCAGCAGGGCGGCGCGCGCGTTATGCCCCAGCCCCATGCCATCGCAAACGCCGGCGGCAATCGCCAGCACATTTTTTACCGCGCCGCCCACTTCCACGCCGGCCACATCGGTGCTGGCGTAAATGCGCAAATAGGCATGATGCAACGCATGCGCCGTGTTGCGCGCAAACTCCTCATTGCTTGAGGCAAGCGTCAGCGCGGTAGGCAAGCCGCGTGCGACCTCCTGCGCAAAACTGGGGCCGGACAAAACACCGCAGGAAATTCCATCGGGCAACACCTCCGCCACAACCTGATGCGGTAATTGTGCGGTCTCCGCTTCGAAACCCTTGCATAACCATATCAGACCAATGCCTGCCCTGATCCTGCCGGAAGAGCGGCATTGGGCAAATTGTTGCAGTATCGTACGCAGTGCGGCCGTCGGCACGGCGATGATTGCCAGATCGGCATCTGCCAGTGAGACCGGAAAGTCCGCACTCAATTCAAGGTTGGCAGGCAGTGGAATGTCCGGAAGATAGCGTTGGTTGCAGCGTGCGGTGCGCATTGCCCCGATTTGTGCGGCATCGCGCGCCCACAGCGTGACACGGTGATGTGCCGCCAGGCTGATGGCGAGAGCCGTTCCCCATGCGCCCGCACCGATAACGGTAATATTCATATCTGGTTAGTCGCCCCAGACATCGGTACTGCGCGCATAGCCGACGTTGCCATCCTGGTGCCGCACCTTGACCCATCCGGTTCCGGTTGATTCAAGGCGCTCCAGCACTACCTGCTGCCGCACCTGAAACAACCTGGTTGCGCCGCTATCGGGTTCTGCGTAAACATCCAGCAGCAGCGGCAATGCAAACACATAGCGCTTGTTGCTCAATACACGTTTCTCAACCCAATATAGCCCGCCGGAACGGTCGCGCACCTTGATCCAATTGTCCAGCGCGACAACCTGCTCGAAAGGCATGTAGCGATTTACGACGAAGAGTTTTTTTGCCTTGAGCGAAGGCGCGTCGTAAAGCACCGCATTGCTCTCGCTGACCGACACGTAATCCACTGCATGCGCCGCCGTGCCGCACAGCAGCGCAAATAAAGCGAGCCAATGCAGTGGAGTAACGAACTTCATTAATGTGTGGTTGCGGATGCTGCCGCCATGGCCTGCTGTTTTTGCTGCTGGTAGAGAATCTCGAAATTGACCGGGCTCAGCATTATCGGCGCAAACCCGCCGCGAACCGACATATCGGAAACAACCTCGCGCAAATACGGGAACAGTATGTTGGGGCACATCACCGCCAGCACCGATTCCACATCCTCTTTGGGCAGGTTGGATAACCGGAAGATGCCGGCCTGTTTGCTTTCAATCAGGAACATCACCTTCTCGCCGATCTTGGCCGTTACCGTGGCGGTGACCGCCACCTCGAACACATCTCCCTCGATCGACGCGGCCTGGCTGTTCAACTGCACATCGATTTGCGGGCTCTCGCGCTCCAGAAAAATATGCGGCGCATTCGGGATTTCCAGCGAGAGATCCTTTACGTAAATTTTTTCAATGTTGAACGAAGGCTGGTTATTTTCCTGTGCTGCTTCAGTCATGCTGTTTCTCCGATGGTTATTTTGCTAAAAGTTGATCCAGTTCACCGGCACGATCAAGCGCTACCAGATCGTCATAGCCGCCGACATGCTGCCCGTTGATGTAAATTTGCGGCACCGTGCGCCGCCCGGTTTTTTCCATCATCTCGACGCGCAACTCTGGCTGCAAATCCACACGTATCTTTTCGATTTCCGTGATATTTTTGCCGCGCAGGAACTGCTCGGCGCGGTCGCAATAAGGGCACGTTGCAGTGCTGTACATGATTACCTTTGCCATTATTTTTTCCCCGTTGTTTTTTCCAGCGGCAGGCTGGACTTCTCCCAGGCCATGATGCCGCCAGCCAGGCTATAAGCATTGGCAAACCCAAGCTTGCCCAGCATCGCACACGCCCTGGCGGAGCGGCCGCCGCTGCGGCAAACCGCCACGATTGGCCGCTCCTTGTATTTTTCCAGCTCACCGGCGCGTTCGCCCAGCTTGCCGAGCGGGATCAGCATCGCGTTCAGCACATGCCCGGTCTTGTATTCGGCGTCTTCGCGCACATCCAGCACCAGGGCATTCTTGTGGTTGATCAGCTGCAAAGCGGCAACGCAATCTACCTCATTGACGCCGCGAACGCGGTTGCCGAACAGCGACCACAGCAGCATGGCGCCGCTGATCATCGCGAGTGAGATCGGAAGCATGTTAATGATGATGAACTGCACGCTGGTACTCCTGTTCTTTTTGGAGGGCGAATTCTAGCAGAGCGGAAAAGCGTGCGGGGTCTTTCTCTGCCAATCCGGCCATTTGCTGGCGCGTTGCGGCGAAATCCCCCGGATATGACCAGATAGCCTGCTCCATTACGGCCCTTGCCTGCTCCATCTGGCCCGATTGCGCCAGCAACAATGCCTGGCGATAGGTGACCGCCGCTATCGGCATGAGGTGCATGACGCGGTTGTTCAGCCCCAATTTTTCATTGAGGTGCTCATCGCTTATTTCAATCAGCGAGCTGATAAGCAACTCGACATAAGGCGACAGCAACGATTCGCCATGCATCGCAGCCAAGCTGTCGCGCGTGCGTTCAAATGCGGCACGATCGGCTGCAAAATCAGCACTCGCCCTCCATGCCTGCTCCATCTGCCGGTAGCCGCCGCGTAACTGCACCAGTGTCACCAAACCCAACAGCAGGATAGCCGCCACAAACACGCGTCCGGCGTTGCGCAATTCCAGGCGATAGCGGGTTTCGTCCAGCGCACCCAGCAGAAGCGCCGCGATTGCCAGAAAATAGGTGTACCACAGCGGATATTCAAGCAAGCTGTGGATGGCCAGCACCCCCAATGCCGCATAACCCCACCAATGAGCCGCATCGAGCGGGGCGCGGCGCACGCCGTACAGCCAGACACCCAGCGGAGCTAATAACACCAGCAAACCGGCCATGCCCGCTTCGGCGGCCAGATGAAAAATCAGGTTGTGCGCATTGTTGTACAAACCGGCAACATTGCTCTGAAACAACACAGGTTGCAATTGGAAATGCTGCCAGGCAAATTGCCCGAAACCGGCGCCCAGCCATGGCGATCGCATGAATATCAGCAACGACTCACGCAACAGATGCAAGCGTATGCTACTTGTGGAAGCCTCGTTGCCAAACAGCCGCTGTACCGTGTCGATGCTGCTGTCTGCGGCGCCCATGAATGGCAACTGCACGATCAGGTGCATCACGCCAAACCCGGCAATCAGCAACAGGCTATAGCGCAGCAACGCGCGTTGCCCGGCATCACGCCGCCACCACCACCATCCCAGCCCGCTCATCATCATCAGGTACAACCAGGTGCTGCGCGAGCCGCTCAGCGTCATCACGAACAGCAGCGGCAGGGCCAGCAGCGCCACATAGCCGGCTTTCAATTTGCGCTGTTGATACAACAGTCCGAGCGAAACCAGCCCCAGTGCGGTGTAATTCGCGAAATGGTTGGGTTGCGCAAGATTACCGAACATGCTGGAGGAGACCTTGATCACCACGACCGAATCGAGGGGGGTATGCCAGCGATAATGTTGCAACACGCCGATCAAGGCGCTCAATTCTGCCCCGACCAGCAGGAAAATCGCCAGTACCAACGCCAGCCTTTCGAGGCCAAATTGCTCGCGCAAACGCGCGCCAAGCAGCATCAGCAATGCCGCAAACATCAAATATAAAGAGTACAGCAGCGCCTGGTTGAAATAGATGATCTTGCCCAAGTTCCATTGCAGCAAGATCAGCGCAATCAGCGCGACCGGCAATTGCGCGATGCGCGGGACTTGCGGCTGGCGCCAGTAATCGCGGGTGGCCAGCAAGCTCAGCGCCAGCACCCCCAGGAATCCGCTCCACCATTCCTGGTAGAAGGTAGTCAACGGATACTGATGGCTATAGTGCAAAAAAGGGAAAACCCACATCAACCCGACCATGGCCAGGCTGATGTGGTTAAAGCGTAAAAATTGAAGCAGATTTTTCAGCAAGAACCACTCTTGACGCCGAATTTTGCCAAGATGTTAGTCAACGGGCAGAAATTGGTGAAGCCGCTCTGAAACAGGTTCAGGCCGACGAAGGTGGTGAGCCACAAGAAATTCTTGCTCACAAATAACGGGCTGGCCTCTACCCCCAGCGATAGCGACAGCAGGATAAAACTACCGGCAACAATACGGACAATGCGCTCTGCGTTCATAAGGCTCTCCTAAAATGATGATGCGAAGTTTACTGAAATTTTTTGTACAAAGTTGCGTAATACAGCACCGGAATCACCACCAGTGTAAGCAACGTGGAGATGAAGATGCCGAATATCAAGGAAATCGCCAAGCCGTTGAAAATCGGATCATCCAGGATAAACAGCGCGCCCAGCATCGCGGCCAGCCCGGTCAGGATGATCGGCTTGGCACGCGCGCCGGCGGCGGCAATCACCGCTTGACCAGGATCTGCCCCCTCGTGCAATTGCAGGTTGACGAAGTCCACCAGCAAGATTGAATTGCGCACGATGATGCCGGCCAGCGCGATCATGCCGATCATCGAAGTCGCGGTGTACTGTGCGCCGAGCAGCGCGTGGCCGGGCATCACGCCGATGATCGTGAGCGGGATCGGCGCCATGATGACCAGCGGCACCAGATACGACTTGAACTGCGCCACCACCAGCAGGTAAATCAGGATCAGCCCCACGCCGTAGGCAATGCCCATGTCGCGGAAGGTCTCGAACGTCACCTGCCATTCGCCGTCCCATTTCAGCGCGTAGCCTGCATAAGGGTTGCCGGGCTGTTTGAAGAAATAGCTGTCCAGCATGCCGCCTTGCTCCAGCGCCATACCGCCCACTTTGCCGTTGATGCCGAACATACCGTATAGCGGGCTGTCCAGCTTGCCCGCCATGTCGCCAAACACATACACCACCGGCAGCAAATCCTTGTGATGGATCGGATAATCACGCGGCACCTGAACCGCCTGCACCACCTCGGAAAGCGGCACCAATACGCCGTCACGGGCACGCACCTTGAGCTTGAGCACCTCATCGATCCGGCTGCGCCGTTCGGCGGGCAGGCCGATGCGCAGCGGCGGCGCATATTTCGCATTGATATCATGAACAGATGCGACATCCTGTCCGGATAACGCCACGCTGACCGCATCCACAATATCGCGTGGCGCGACGCCCAGCAATGCAGCCTTGCTCTGCAACACATGCAATTGCAGCTTGGGTGCGGATTCCGTGACGGTGTCGTCGATGCCGACGATGCCGTCAGTCTTGCCGAACTGCTCGCGCACCTTGCCGGCCACCTGGCGCACCCCCTCATAGTCAGGCCCGTATATTTCCGCAACGATCGGCGCCATCACCGGCGGGCCGGGCGGCACTTCGACGATCTTCACTTTCGCCCCACGCGCCCGGGCAATTTTCTGAATCGGTTCCAGCACCACAGTGGCGATCTGATGGCTGCTGCGATTGCGGTGATGTTTGTCGCGCAAGTTGACCTGGATGTCGCCCTGCTCGGCGGCGCTGCGCAGATAATATTGGCGCACCAGGCCATTGAAGTTGATCGGCGATGCAGCGCCCGCATAGGCTTGGTAATCGGTCACTTCCGGCACGGTCGCCAGATAGCCGCCGATCTCGTGCAGCACCGCACTGGTTTCTTCAAGCGCTGTGCCGCTGGGCATATCCACAACAACCTGAAATTCCGACTTGTTGTCGAATGGCAGCATTTTCAGGATCACCAGTTTTACCACACCCAGCGATACCGCCAGCAACAGCGCGGCAAAAATGCCGAGCCACAGCTTGCGGCGCGCCGGCTTGCCCTGCACGCCATTCAGGAACGGGCTTAAACGTTTATCGAAGAAGCTGTGAATTGCGGTGTCGCGCTCCTCTCCTTGCGCTGCATCAGCAGGAGCGGCGTGATGTGTGCCGGAAAAACGCAGCACCAGCCACGGTGTAATGACGAACGCCACCGCCAGCGAAATCAGCATGCCCATGCTGGCATTGATCGGAATCGGGCTCATGTACGGCCCCATCAATCCGCTGACAAATGCCATCGGCAACAGCGCGGCAATTACGGTAAACGTGGCAAGGATCGTTGGGCTGCCGACTTCGTCTACCGCCTCCGGAATGATTTCCGCCAGTGATTGTTGCGGCGCCAGGGTGCGCCTGCGATGAATATTCTCCACGACAACGATTGCATCATCGACCAGGATGCCGATCGAAAAAATCAACGCGAACAGTGATACGCGATTCAGCGTGAAACCCCACGCCCAGGAAGCGAACAGGGTCGCGGACAATGTCAGCAATACCGCGATGCCGACCACCAACGCTTCGCGCCGCCCCATCGCAAACCATACCAGCGCAACGACGGCGAACGTGGCGAACAGCAACTTCTGGATCAGCTTCATCGCCTTGTCGTTGGCGGTTTCACCATAGTTGCGCGTCGTGCTGACCTGCACATCGGATGGAATCACGCTACCCTTCAGCTCGGCCACACGCGCCAGCAATTTGTCGGCGACCTCCACCGCGTTTGCGCCGGGTTTCTTGGTGACTGCCACCGTGACGGCGTTGAATTCGCCTTTGGCCTTGATGTGCTTGTCTTCCGCCGCCGGGCCCGTGCCCAGCCATACATAGCTGCCCGGCTGATCGGCGCCCTCCTGCACTTCGGCGATATCGCGCAAGAATACCGGCCTGCCGTTCGATACACCGATCACCAGTTGTCTCACTTCATTCGCATCGCCCAGAAAGCTGCCGGTTTGCACCAGCACTTCGCGGTTGTTCTGCACCAATGCCCCGGCACGCTGCGATACATTGGCGGACTGTAGCGTGCTGCGCACATCCTGCATCGTGAGCTGATAGGCATTCAGGCTTTCCGGGTTCAGCAGCACACGCACCATGCGCTGTGTCGCTCCCAGCGTATGCACTTCGCGCGTACCCGGAACACGCTTCAGCTCCGCCTCGATGGCGTGCGCCACCTGGGTCAGTTCGATACCGCTGCCCGGCGCCTGTTCGCGCCACAAAGTCAGCGCAACAATCGGCACATCATCGATACCCTTGGCCTTGATAATCGGTTGCGCAACGCCCAGCGTGGCCGGCAACCAGTCTGAGTTGGCATTGACAACGTCATGGAGCTTGACCAGCGAGGCGATGTGATCTTCGCCCACCTTGAACTGCACCGTGATGATCGCCATGCCGGGCTGCGCCACCGAATACACATGATCCACACCGGCAATTTGCGACAGCACCTGCTCGGCGGGAGTCGCCACAGTTTGTGCGACATCCCTGGACGACGCCCCCGGATAGGCGATCAGCACGTTCGCCATCGTCACGCTGATCTGCGGCTCCTCCTCGCGCGGCGTTACCGCGACCGCAAACAGCCCCAGCAGCACGGCAATCAATGCCAGCAGCGGCGTCATCTGCGAATGCAGGAAGTACTTGGCGATGCGCCCTGAAATGCCCATGTTCCTCCGAATCTCCGCCGGGCGCATAAAGCACACCACGGCAGGTAAAACGCAACTTGCAGTTCCGGCGCCGCGAGGCGGCCTATTTCAACTTATCAACGCCTATTGCTTTCATCACAACCTCTTCATAGATAGGCTCGCACGAGCCTTTCTTCAGCTTGCGGATGAAATATTTTTCGAATGCAACCTTGGCAAAATGAACCCACTTGCCCTCCGAAAACCAGTTCACGTTACGCGGCGGTATTTGCGGTATCGCCACAAACGCGATGCCGCTATCCCCGAAATCGGCAAGGCAGACCGCATTCCAGGTCGCCTTGCTGGTCGGCGCGAGGCCGTTCAGCTCGGCGTAAATGTTATGCGCTGTCGCGGTCACCATCGACTCGATCATGTAACCGGTCTTGGGCGTACCGATCGGCACCGGGGTTTTTTCGACCGGCGGTATTGCGACACACACCCCGACCGAATAAATGTTTTTGTATTTCGGGTTGCGCTGGTGTTCGTCTATCAGGATGAAACCACGCGGATTGGTCAAACCTTCGATGCCGAATACCGCATCGACTCCTTTGAAGGCAGGCAGCATCATGCTGTAGGCAAACGGCAACTCGTGGGTGGTTTTTTCCTTGCCCATGTCGTCAAATTCCGTAACGAACATTTTGCCCGCCTCGATTTTGGTGACTTTGGCATTGCATATCCATTTGATATGGCGTTCGCGCATCGCGGATTCGAGCATCCCTTTCGAATCGCCCACCCCGCCCAACCCGAGGTGCCCGATATAGGGCTCCGAGGTCACAAAAGTCATCGGCACCCGGTCACGTATTTTGCGGCGGCGCAAATCGGTTTCCATGATGAAGGCATACTCGTAGGCCGGGCCAAAACACGATGCGCCCTGCACCGCTCCCACCACGATCGGCCCCGGGTTTTGGACAAAGCTCTCCCACGCATCCTGTGATTTCATCGCATGATCGACGTGACAAATTGACTGGGTATATCCGCCATGCGGGCCTAGCCCCTCTATTTCGTCAAAAGCCAGTTTGGGGCCGGTGGCAATCACCAGAAAATCATAATCAACCGACTGCCCGTCATTCAGTTCGAGGCGGTTCTGCTCGGGATGCACGCGTTTCACGCCGCCGGAAATGAAGACGATACCTTTCTTCTCCAGATAAGGGCGAATCGGAAACTCGATATCTCTACGATCGCGCCATTTCACGCCTACCCACGGATTGGAGGGCACAAAGTGGAAATTCTCGCTCTCCGAGATCAGCGTTACCTTGTGGCCGTTGCCTATCTTCTCCTGCATTTCGTAGGCCAGCGGTGTCCCGCCAATGCCCGCACCCATGATTACGATATGTGCCATGATCAAGCCCTCCAGTAAGTTAACGAACGCTACTTCTGCACAACTCCCATTCCTGCCTTGACCGGATCCAACGCCACTTTTTCGCCCGGATTCAACCCCGCCAGCACCTCAACATCGCCTTCCGCGACCGCTTCGCCGAGCCGCACCTGGCGCAACGTCATATCGCCTTTTTCGCCAGCCACATAGACCGCCACCACTTCGCTGCGGCGCAGCACGGCGCTTGCCGGAATGAGCAGCTTGCTGGCTTTCCCTGCCGGGAAATGCGCGCGCACAAACATGCCAGGGTAAATGCCTGTTTCGTTGGCCGGCAAATACACGCGCACTTGCGTGCTGTGAGTGCGCGCGTCGGCCAACGGTTGCACCGTGGCCGATGCCGCCTTGATCCGGCGGTTCAGCGAAGGCGCCTCGACAATCACCTCGGGACGGGCGCCGATATCCGCCAGCTTGTCTTGTGGCACGCTGACTATCACGCGCATTCCGGCAGGGTCGAAACCGGTCATCAGCGGTTTGCCCGGCATCACCGTTTCACCGGTCTCTACATGCCGCGCCGCCACCACCCAACTGTACGGTGCAATGACCGCCGCGTAGCCATGCGCAAGACCGGCCTGTTCGGCTCCGGCCTCGCTGGCCGCGACCTGCGCCAAAGATGCTTTGTAGTCAGCTTCCGCCTTGTCGAGCGCCGCCTGGCTGATGAATTTTTGCGCCGCCAGTTGCCGGGCGCGTTCATAAGCCGCCCTGGCATTCTGCATGTTGGCCTGCGCCTGCGATACCTGCGCCCGGCTGCCCGCCAGCGCTTGCGCCGCCTCGCGCTCATCGATGCGCAACATTACCTGTCCCTTTTCGACGCGGTCGCCGGCATCAAACAGGATTTCCTTGACCCGCCCGCTGATCTGCGCGGACACGGTAGACTGCCGCGTGGCCTCCACCAGGCCATCCGCGCTGTATGTCTGAGGCACTTCGCGATATTGGGCAACCGCGACGGACGGATCGCCGGCTGCCTGCACAGTTGGCGCACCCAGCAGGAGTAAACAGAAAATCCAGGAGTTCTTCACTGCACCCACCTCCATCGGTTGCGTTCGTATATTAGAATATACTTATATTTCGGGTAAAAAACAACCTTACGTACTGCAAAACACTTCACGCATCATGCCGACCAGCTTCAACGTGCGCAAATCGCCGATGCGGTAAAACACCCGGTTTGCATGCTTGCGCGTCGCCAACACCCCCTTGTCGCGCAATATTGCCAGATGCTGCGAAATGTTGCTCTGCGACGTGCCGACCTGTTCCACGATGTCCTGCACGCTGATTTCCCGGTCGCCCAGCACACACAGGATTTTCAGGCGCAACGGATGCGCGATCGCCTTGATCGCCTGCGCGGCCTGCCGAATATCCTGTTCCCTATCGATCAGTTTATTTCCCATATTGCTTCCTTGAACCCAGATAATCCATTAGGCGGTTCTTCGAGCCTACGCGAGTGCTGACGGGTGCTTTGCGGTCATTTTCGTCGCTTGCGCGTCGTCCATAGAACAACCATGAACTCCTTCCAAGCGCCAAAACTGCCTCACAAACCGCCTCGTCATCATCTCGCGTCCTAATGGATTATCTGGGTTGAATTACCACGCCTGCCCGCCAGACGATGCGAATCCGGCGTAAAATACACCGCCCTATATCATCATCCGCTTATATTCTACATCAATGAACATCACTCCTGTTTTGCTGCTCATCCTGGACGGTTTCGGTTACCGTGAAGAGGCCGATTTCAACGCCGTCCTGTCCGCCAGAAAACCCAATTGGGACGCGCTATGGCGCGACTATCCGCACACGCTGATCAACGCCTCGGAGAAATTTGTCGGCCTGCCTTCCGGCCAGATGGGCAATTCCGAGGTGGGGCACCTCAATATCGGCGCCGGGCGCATCGTGTATCAGGACCTGAGCCGCGTCGATGTCGCAATCGAAGACGGCAGCTTCTTCAACAATCCGGCATTGAGCCAAGCGGTCGCGCTGGCCAAACAAAACGGCAGCGCCTTGCACATCATGGGATTGCTCTCTCCGGGCGGCGTACACAGCCACGAAAGCCATATTTTCGCGATGCTGGACATGGCGGCGCGCGCCGGCCTGAAAAAAATCTGTCTGCACGCATTCCTCGATGGGCGCGACACCCCGCCAAAGAGCGCGGCGCAATCGCTACGCCTGCTACAGGAAAAATGCGGTGCACTGGGCGCCGGGAGAATCGCCAGCATCACCGGTCGTTTCTACGCGATGGACCGCGACAACCGCTGGGAGCGCGTACAGCCCGCCTATGAATTGCTGACCGAAGGGCGGGCGGAATTCACCGCCGCCGACGCCCTGGCGGGACTGGAGCAGGCTTATGCACGCGGCGAGTCGGATGAGTTCGTCAAGCCCACCGCGATTGTTCCGGAAGACATGCAGGCAGTCGCGATGCAGGATGGCGATGTGGCGGTGTTCATGAACTTCCGCGCCGACCGCGCACGGGAAATCACCCGCGCCTTGACCGATCAAACCTTCGCTGGTTTTAACCGTACTTGCGTACCGAAACTTGCCGGCTTCGTCACGCTGAGCAGTTATGGTGAGGATTTTCATTTGCCCTGTGCGTATTCTCCCGAATCCATCCACAACGGTTTCGGCGAATATCTTTCCAACCTCGGTCTGAAGCAATTGCGCATCGCCGAGACGGAAAAGTATGCGCATGTCACCTATTTCTTCAACGGTGGCAAAGAGCAACCCTACCCCGGCGAAGACCGCATCCTCGTGCCTTCGCCCAAGGTAGCCACCTACGACCTGCAACCGGAGATGAGCGCGTTCGAAGTGACCGACAAGCTCGAAGCGGCAATTTTGAGCCGCCAGTATCACGCCATCATCTGCAACTATGCCAATGGCGACATGGTCGGGCATAGCGGCAACATGGAGGCGGCCGTCAAGGCGATCGAGGCACTCGACGTCTGCATCGGCCGCGTAGTCAAGGCGATGCAATCGATCAGCGGCGAAACCATCATCACCGCCGACCACGGCAACGCCGAACAAATGGCGGATCACGCCACGCATCAGGCGCACACCGCGCATACGCTCAATCCGGTGCCATTCCTGTACATCGGACGCAAGGCCAGGCTGGCCGATACCGGCGCGCTACGCGATCTTGCGCCCAGCCTGCTGGCGATGATGGGGCTGCTGCAACCTGCGGAAATGACCGGGCATAGTCTGATCCAGATGACTGAAGACAGATGACTGAAGACAGAGGAGTTGTCGCGGCTGTGCCGCGCAATCTTTTTAAGTGTGCCGTGCAGCGGCACACAACAATCTGCCTTCTGCTCTCTGTCTTCTGTCTTCTGTCCTCTGTCCCCTGTCACGCTGGCAAGCAGGATGAGCTGGAGAACCTGCGCAAGCGCATTGCCGCAATGCAGCGCGAAATGGACAAGACCCATGAGTCCCAATCGGAAGCTGCCGACGCATTGCGCGAATCCGAGCGCGCCATCAGCGACAGCAACCGGAAACTTGCCAATCTGGCCGCGCAACAGCGTGATGCAGACCGCAGGCTTGGCGAATTGCAAACGCAACATCAGCAATTGGGCGGCAGCATCAAGGGGCAGCAGGCGCTGCTCGAAAAACTGTTGTACCGGCAATATCTGGGCGGCGAGCAAACCTATCTCAGGCTGCTGCTGAACAATCGCGACCCCAACCAGATCGCGCGCGATTGGCAATATTACCAATATATAGCCCGCAGCCGCGCAAGCAGGATCGCCGCATTGCGCAACGACCTTGCGGCGCTGAATACGGTCAGCCTCGCCGTCAGCGAACAAAAATCCGGGCTGCAATCCTTGCGCGCCGAACAAACGGCGCAGAAAAAAAACCTGGAGCAGGAGCAGCGCGCGCGGCAACAAATGCTGGGCAAAATTTCGCTGCAACTACGCCAACAACGCCGTGAGATCAACCGCCTGCAACGCGACGAACACCGCCTGGCGCAACTGGTCGACAAACTGACCAGGATGCTCGCACAACCGAAATCGAAATCGCTGTTCCGCAATGACGACCTGCCGGATAGCCGCTTCGACGGCAGCCCGTTCGAGCAACTCAAGGGCAAGCTGGCGCTTCCGGCCAGAGGCGAAGTCACCAACCGGTTCGGCACACCGCGCCCCGACAGCACGGTGCTGTGGAAAGGCTTGTTTCTCAGAACTTCACCCGGCCAGGCTGTCAAAGTGATTGCATCAGGACGGGTGGTATTCGCCGACTGGCTGCGCGGCTTTGGCAATCTGCTGATCGTGGATCACGGCAATGGTTACATGAGCCTGTACGGCAATAACGAAACGCTCTACAAGCAGGTTGGCGATGTATTGCGCGGCGGCGATACCGTCGCAGCCGTCGGGAACAGCGGCGGCAATGAGGAATCCGGTTTATACTTTGAACTGCGCCACGAGGGCAAACCGCTCGATCCGGCGAAATGGCTGACGGTAAAAGGTTGATTTGGCTCCAGCAGCGGCATGAACCTGCTGAAACTGGCTTTAAACGATATTGAGGAAATTATGCGTATTTTGCAAAAAATGGGGTTGGTTGGTTTGGGTCTGGTCGCGGGCGTATCGATCAGCATGCATTTTTCCGCGCTCGCCAACAAGGAAACGCTCGCCACGCCGCTGCCGGTCGAGGAACTGCGCGCCTTCTCCGAAGTATTTGGCCGCATCAAGAGCGACTACGTCGAACCCGTTACCGACAAGAAGCTGATCAACGAAGCGATCAACGGCATGCTGAACGGCCTCGACCCGCATTCCGCCTATCTCGACGCCGATGCCTTCAAGGAGCTGCAAGTCGGCACACAAGGCGAATTTGGCGGGCTCGGTATCGAAGTCGGGATGGAAGACGGCTTGGTCAAGGTCATCGCGCCGATCGAAGATTCCCCTGCCTACCATGCCGACATCAAGAGCGGCGACCTGATCGTCAAGCTGGATGAAACCCTGGTCAAGGGTCTGACATTGAACGAAGCGGTGAAGCGCATGCGCGGCAAACCCGGCAGCAAGATCACGCTGACGATCATCCGCAAGGATATGCCCAAGCCGCTCACGGTCACACTGGTGCGCGCAGTCATCAAGGTGCAGAGCGTAAAATCAAAACTGGCTGATCCCGATTATGGATTTGTCCGCATCACCCAATTCCAGGAGCATACCGGCGAAAACCTCGCCACCGCGCTGGAAAATCTGGTCAAGCAAAACAAGGGGCCGCTGAAAGGCCTGGTGCTGGATTTGCGCAATGACCCGGGCGGATTGCTGACTGGCGCCGTGGGCGTCTCTGCCGCTTTCCTGGCCAAGGATGCGCTGATAGTCTACACCGAGGGGCGCACCGAAGACGCCAAGATGCGCCTGACCGCCAGCGCGGAAAATTATCTGCGCGGCAACGGCAAGAACGATTACCTGAAAAACCTGCCCGATTCGATCAAGAGCGTGCCGCTCGTGGTGCTGGTGAACGGCGGCTCCGCATCGGCGTCCGAAATCGTCGCCGGAGCGTTGCAAGACCACAAGCGCGCGGTCATCATGGGCACGCAGACTTTCGGCAAAGGCTCGGTGCAAACCGTCTTGCCGCTCGGCAACAACACCGCCATCAAACTCACCACGGCGCGCTATTACACGCCGGGTGGGCGCTCGATACAGGCCAAGGGGATTGTGCCCGACATCCTGGTAGAAGATCCGGCCAGCGACGGTCAGGATCATGCGCTCCATTTGCGTGAAGCGGATCTGGACAAACACCTGACCAATGGCAAGTCATCGGAAGAAAAACCGGGAAGCGTTGGCAAGAGCGCGCCACAGCCTCCCGCCGGCACCAAAGGAGACACCGCGAAACCCGCGCCTACCGAATTCGGCGCCAAGAACGATTACCAGCTTAACCAGGCCCTGAATCTGCTGAAAGGCATGCAAATACTGCAAGGGAAATAGCACGGCCGGGTTCCGGGTTTAACCCAGATAATCCATTAGGCGGCTCTTCGAGCCTACGCGAGCGCTGACGGACGGTAAAAACGATGCGCAATTCAAAACAGCGTTTGCGCATCTTCCGGGAATCGCTCTTGTTCCCGGTGCCGCCTGCTAACCCGGCTAGTCGGCCTTCAGCATCTTCGCGAGCAGTTTCCTGACCACGGCCGGTTCGAACGGCTTGTCGCAAACACCCGATACGCCTGCCTGCTCTACCGCCGCCAGCCGGCTCTGGTTGCTTTCGCTCGACACCATCAGGATCGGCACGGTGCTTTGCCAGCTCTGGGTGCGGATGTATTCGGTCAGCTCGCGCCCGTCCATTTCCGGCATGTTGTAATCCGTCACCACCAGATCGAAATAGTGCTGCTGGATGAGCCCGGCGGCCTGTTTGCCGTTCTCGGCCTCGGCGAAGTTCCGGATGCCGAGATTCTCCAGCACGCGGCGCATGAACGCGCGGGCGGTACGGCTGTCATCCACCAGCAGCACGCGGATGGTCTCGAGGTCGATATCGTCGCCCGCCTCGATCTTGCCGCTATCCGGCTTCAGAAAATCCAGCGAAGTAGCCAGCGCCTGTTTCAATTGAGCCAGCGTGAACGGTTTGCCGAGGATCGCGCTCGATCCGTTCTGGCGCACCGGCTCCAGATAATGCGGGTTGGTTTCGCTGGATATCAGAATGAACGCGATATTGCGTGTTTCTTCGCTGCCGCGCATGCGCGCCACCAGATCGCCGCCGGTCATGTCCGGCAGGTGCATCGAACTGACGACCACATCGGGGAGATGCTCATGCATCGCTTTTAGCGCGCTGGTGCCATCCTTGAATACCTTGGTGAGCATCACGCCGGCGCTTTTCAGTTGCGCTGCGATGAACTGGGATTGGGCGGCGGAAGGCTCGACCACGAAAACGCTCAGGTCGCGGATACCGGTCAGAAATGTCATGGTGATGCCTCTTTTCAGAATTTGCCCGAAGGCACATGCCGCATTCTGGCAAATGCGGCGGGCGCATGCCAGCACGTTAACAAAATGCAGCCTGCCGGAAGATCAAGCGATGTTTTTAACGCATGCCTCTTTTCCGTCACCTATCCTGGCGGCGTATCGGCAAAGCCGCCAGCCAGTGCCCGCCCCAACGGTGCAGGCACAAACCCAGAATAATGCTTGCCGTCCCCAGCCACACCTGCGGCAATACTGCCTCGTTATTCAACCCATGCCCCAGCAACAAGGCCAGCACCGGCGTAACCAGCGTAATCAGCGCAATGCGCCCCGCCTCCATGTGCTTGATCATGTAGTAATACAGCGCAAAACCCAGCACCGAACCGAACACGCCCAGATACACTGTCGCCGCCGCCGCGCGTTGCGGCAATGCCGCCGGCCAATGCCCATCCGCCAGCCACCATGAGGCAAAGAACAGAGGCAAGGCCACAATCAGGCTACCCAGCGTCGTCGCCAGCGGCGGGCTATCGTCACCGATGCGTTTCATCCATACCAGCCCCAGCGATTGCACCACCACTGCGATGAAAAGCGCCGTCACGCCGAGAGCCGCGCCATCACCCAGCCCCAGCCCGCCGCGAAACACCAGAGCCAAGCCGAGCACACCCAGCAACATGCCCGCCAATTTGTTCGGCGTGATCGCCTCCTCCTTTAACCATAGCGCCGCTCCCAGGCTGGTGACCAACGGCGAGAGACCGAACAGTACCGAAATCATGCCAGAACTGACATATTGCGCAGACCAATAGGACAGCGCCATCGCGCCGAACATGCTCGACCCGCTCGCCACATAGCTCAGCAACGCCTTGCGGTGCAAGGGAAAACGAATGCGCAGCAGGGCCAGCAGCACCAGGCACAGCAAGGCGCCGAGCGCCATGCGCGACAACACCGCAAAGCTGTGGCCTAAATCCATCGCGCTCCACTTGATGGCAAGCGGCGTGGTTGACCAGATCAGAATCACCGACACAAATGCGGCAGGTAACGACATGCTTTTCTCCCGAACTCAAATTTAAGGCTGCCGTTCGCTTCGTTCCAATCATCGAAGGGAAGCGGCCAAAAAACAAAAAGGCCACAGAAACATTCTGTGGCCTTTCGAAAGCTGCTTAGCAACTGATGCTAAAAGTTAACTTTCTCGACCACCTCGCGCGGCAGGCCACACCGCGCGCAAAATTGCGCATGGCACGGCACGGACGTTATGCATGGTTTGGAAAGTATTCATGGCATGGATTATCGGTGGCAACACTTGGCAGTGTCAAATCAATTTCTGTCGCCATGTGTAAACCTGGAATGCAGGGCGCCTTGCCCCCGATGGATCGCGAACTCTTGATGGCTGGAATGCGCCATTCTGTCTGTTATCATCGCGCCCATGCTCAATATCCAGAATCTGTCTTACCTGCAAGGCGGCATCCCGCTACTCCAGAACGTAAACCTGCAAGTGTTTGCCAACCAGCGCATCGGCCTGGTCGGCAGGAACGGCTGCGGCAAATCCACGCTGTTCCGGCTGATACGCGGCGAGATCAAGCCGGACGGCGGCGAGGTTGCGACACAGTCCGGCAAGACCATCGCGTCCGTCGAACAGGAGATCGCGAATTCCGGCCAGCCCGCACTGGAGTTCGTGCTCGACGGCGACGCCGAACTGCGCCGGCTGGAGAAGATGCTGGCGCGCGAGGATCACGACGCGGACTGGTTCGATGCGCAACACCGCTTCGAGGACATCGACGGCTATGGCGCCAAGGCGCGCGCCGCGCAACTGCTGAATGGACTGGGCTTCGCCAACGACACGCTGGAACGCCCGGTCGCCAGTTTCTCCGGCGGCTGGCGCATGCGCCTGAATCTGGCGCGCGCGCTGATGCATCGCGCCGACCTGTTGTTGCTCGACGAGCCCACCAACCATCTCGATCTCGAAGCGATCCTCTGGCTCGAACAATATCTGGCGCGCTATCCCGGCAGCATCCTGCTGGTCTCGCACGACCGCGAATTCCTCAACGCCTGCGTCAACCGCATCGCCCATGTGCATGACCGGACGATAGACTGCTACACCGGCGACTACGACGACTTCGAGCGCGCCCGCGCGGAAAAAATCGCACAGCAGAATCAGGCCTTCAACAAGCAGCAGGAAAAGATCGCGCATCTGGAAGACTTCGTGCGCCGCTTCCGCGCCAAGGCCACGAAGGCCAAGCAGGCACAGAGCCGCATCAAGGCGCTGGACCGGATCACGCGCATCGCCCCGGCACACGTCGCCGATGGTCATTTCGAACTGGAGATCGAAGCGCCGGAACGCAGCCCGGACCTGTTGCTGCGCGCGGAAAAAATGGGCTTCGCCTATGGCGACAATGGGCAGTGCAATAGCCCTGCCCATTTCCCTCACCCCCTCCCTCTCCCGAAGGGCGAGGGGGGCAAAGTCTCGCTACGCGAGCCCCACATTAAAATGCTGTTCAAGAATGTCGAACTGATACTGCGCGCCGGTGCGCGCATCGCGCTGCTCGGCCCCAACGGCGCGGGCAAATCGACGCTGATAAAACTGCTGGCCGGCGAATTGCGGCCCGCCTCGGGCACGCTCGAAATCACCCCCGACATCCGGATCGGCTACTTCGCCCAGCATCAACTGGAAAACCTCGATAGCACCGCCACGCCGCTGCAACACATGGAACGGATCGCGCCCAAGGAAACCACGCTGGCGTTGCGCAGCTTCCTCGGCCGCTTCGGCTTGGCCGGAGACAGCGAAGACCGCCCGGTGGCGAGTTTTTCCGGCGGCGAGAAAAGCCGTCTCGCGCTCGCGCTGCTGGCTTGGCAAAAACCGCACCTGCTGCTGCTCGACGAGCCCACCAACCATCTCGATCTGGACATGCGCGACGCCCTGACGATCGCGCTGGAGGAATACGCCGGCGCCGTCGTGATCGTGTCGCACGACCGCAGCCTGATCCGCGCCGTGGCCGACGAACTATGGCTGGTCGCCGATGGCGAGGCCAAACTGTTCGATGGCGATCTGGAGGACTACAAGAGCTGGATCGAAACCCGCCGCCCGCGTGAAGCCGCCACCCAACCGCAACAGGAAAAACCGCGCACGCAAAATGCACCCAGACCCAACAAGAAAGCGTTGCAATCCAGACAAACCAAACTGGAGGCCGCGCTGGCTACCGCGCAGACAGAACTCGCCGCAGTCAACCGGCAACTCGCCGACCCCGCCACCTACGCCAGTCCCGACCGCGACAGGATCAGTGAGCTGAATGCGGCGCATGCCAGGCTGGAAGCGAAAGTGGCGGAACTGGAAGAGAGCTGGCTGGAGCTGGAAATGGCGATGGAAGAGTGAGGTTGGCCCTGCTGCCTCATGTGTGAATGCCGTCAGGGCTTCTGGAATAAATCATCGAGGGGGTTCTTGCCGGAAGAGGCGCTGCCGGAAACGCGTTTCGCGGCAAACTCCTCCTCGATGTTGTCGCGATAGAAGCTCCATGCCGCGCCCGAGCCGCTGAAGCGGCGCCAGGTATCCTCGCAGACGCCGCCGTACTGTAGCGTGCTGCCGTCGTCGAGCTGAACCTGTAGCATCCTGGCACGCGCATCGTAGCCGATCGCGCGCAGCTTGCCGGAATTGATCTTTTTCATTTCCATCGTGGCATCCTGTAGCTATCCCGAGCCTGGTTCTTCCGATCTTGGGTGAGAACCGCGATCTGCCTCCTGCCATTCTCCGCATCAAATACGGCCGATGGCTGATTATATCTTGGACAGGGCATTGACCGTTTGCCAGCCTGCCCGATTCCGCACCTATTGATTCATTCGTGGCGATGGGATTTAATGGGAACGCAGAACCCCTGTATTTTTGCCCCGCATCATCCGACCAATACTGGATAAATTTTGAACCATGGATAACCTGATCGAGGTTAAAGACCTGCATTTTTCCTATGGCCCGCACAAGGTGCTGAAGGGCATCAATCTCACGATCCCCCGCGGGAAAGTGGTCGGGATCATGGGACCCAGCGGGTGCGGCAAATCCACGTTGCTGCGACACTTCGGCGGCCAGTTGCGCCCGGCGCAGGGTAGCGTGAACTTCATGGGACAGATTGTCCACCAGCTCAACAACGACGAACTGTACAAAATGCGCCTGAAAATGGGCATGATGTTTCAGGTCAGCGGCCTGTTCACCGACATGTCGGTTTTCGACAACCTGGCTTTTCCGTTGCGGGAACACACCGATTTGCCGGAAGAACTCATCCGTGATCTGGTGCTGATGAAGCTGCATGCGGTCGGCCTGCGCAACGCCAGGAACCTGATGCCTGGCGAGCTGTCGGGCGGCATGGAGCGCCGCGTGGCGCTGGCGCGGGCGATCGCCAACGACCCCGCTCTGGTCATCTACGACGAGCCTTTTGCCGGGCTCGACCCGATTTCGCTCAACACCATTACAAACCTGATACGCAAGCTGAACGACGCGCTTGGAACGACATCAATCGTCGTGACCTATGATCTGATGACCTCGCTCAAGATTATCGATTATATGTATTTCATTCGTGACGGCGTAGTAGCTGGAGCGGGTACCGTTGAAGAAATGACCAACTCACAAGACCCGGCTGTTTACCAGTTTATGCACGCCCAGCCGGACGGCCCAATCGCCTTCCAGTATCCCAGCAAACCCTATGCGGAAGATTTGAACACCAAAGCCTGAGCTATTGCAGCGGCGTGGTGCGTGCCCTTTGTAAAACTAATTGGATGCTGAATCCATTAGCTCTGTAGGGTGCGCTTGCGCATCATGGCGCATGAAATGCACCCCACGCTTATTTGCCTGTCTTGGCGGGAGGCGTGGGAGATTTGCGCACGACAAAGGGAGTACCGGTTTGCTCGGCTAGTTGGCGTGCCTTCTCGAAAGCGCGCATCAGCGCTTGTGGGACTTTTTGCAGATATGGGCCATTCAAGTGCGAAACAGGCACTTTCATTTGTATTGCCCTTCATCTAACAACATGGGCGGCGTGTCCAAATTATCGGACAGTTGCCAGCTATCTACCGGCAACTTGTAGCGCCCAAATCCTGATGCCATGGATAACACCCCCATAAGCCGGCAAGCTTCATGCCGTATACCGCCGATATTCGACAAAGTGATATTCCAGCGGTTGCGGTGTTTCCTGCCAGCGTACCTCACGCGACACTTCCCGCCACTCATCACTGCTTAATGGCGGAAAATGCGCATCGCCTGCCATGCCCTGCTGGATTTCGGTGATGTAGAGCGTACTCACCAGCGGCAAGGCTTGTGTGTACAGCTCTGCCCCGCCGACCACAAAAGCTTTTTCATCGTCCGCACAAGCGGCAATCGCCTCTTGCAGCGAGTGCGCGATGATGCAGCCTTCTATTGTTAAATTGCGGTCGCGCGTCACCACTACCGTCGTGCGCCCCGGCAGCGGCTTGCCGATCGAATCAAACGTCTTGCGCCCCATGATCATGTAGTGCCCCATCGTGAGCGCCTTGAAATGCTTAAGGTCTTCCGGAATGCGCCACGGCAATGTGTTGTCGATGCCGATGGTACGGTTGGTTGCCATCGCGACAATGAGCGCAAGCATCGGTTTTTTCATACCGCTACCGGCGCCTTGATCGCCGGATGTGGGTCGTATCCCTCAAGCGTGAAGTCTTCATATTTGAAACCGAAGATGTCTTTCACGCCGGAGTTGATGCGCATGGTCGGCAGCGGGCGCGGTTCGCGCGACAGTTGCAGTTGTGTCTGTTCCAGATGATTCAGGTACAAGTGCGCATCGCCGAAAGTATGCACGAAGCCGCCGGGTTTCAGGCCGCACACCTGCGCCATCATCAGCGTCAGCAACGCGTAAGAGGCGATATTGAACGGCACGCCGAGGAAAATGTCGGCGCTGCGCTGGTAGAGCTGGCAGGATAACTTGCCGTCCGCCACATAAAACTGGAAGAACGCATGGCACGGCGCCAGTGCCATTTTGTCGAGCTCTCCGACATTCCACGCCGAAACGATCAGGCGGCGCGAGTCGGGGTTCTTTTTGATCTGCTCGACAACGTCGGCGATCTGGTCCACCGTGCGTCCGTTCGCCGTGGCCCACGAGCGCCATTGTTTGCCGTACACCGGGCCGAGATTGCCGTACTGGTCCGCCCATTCGTCCCAGATCGACACACCGTTTTCTTTCAGATAGCGGATGTTGGTGTCGCCCTGAAGGAACCATAGCAGCTCGTGCACAATGGATTTCATGTGGCACTTCTTGGTGGTGGCCAGCGGAAATCCGTCTTGCAAGTTGAAGCGCATCTGGTAACCGAACACGCTGACCGTGCCGGTGCCGGTACGGTCGGATTTTTTTGTGCCATGGGTCAGCACGTGCTGCATCAGGTCAAGATATTGGCGCATGATAAAGCCCGTATAATTACGGCATTGAACAACTTTTTCGAGGACGCCATGCTAGCACAACTCACGCTATCCCAGACCCTGCCCGCCACTCCGTCGGCCACGCACCTGCTGGTGCTGCTGCCCAAAGCAAAAGCGCTGCCCAAAGATGCGCCGCATCACGAATTGCTTGCTGCCGTGCTCAAGCGCCGCGACATGAAAATGGATGAACTGGCGAAATCGCCGGTTGCCGCGAATGCCGCAAACGGCGCGCTGGTGGCGTGGGGCATGCTGGATTTCGAGAAAGACATGTTTGCGCAGCAAGTGCAGGTGCGCAAGGCGTTGCAGTTGTTGCTGGGAGAAAGCCCGAAGAGCATCGCCATCGCCGTGCTCGGCAACGATGCGCAGCGCAGGCGCGCCGCCGAACTGGCGGTATACGGCGCATGGGTGAACGGCGCGCTGCTGCCGGTGCACAAGCAAAAGAACGAGCGCAAGCCGCTACAAAAGATCGAGCTGTTCGGCTACAGCGACAAAAAAACCTTCGCGCCGCTCAAGGCGCAGGCGGAAGGCAACCTGTTGTGCCGCACACTGACCGTGCTGCCGCCGAACGAACTGACGCCCGGCCTGTACCGCAAGCGGATCGAGGAGATCGCCAAGCAACACGGCTGGCGGCATGAAGAATTCGACATGAAGAAGCTGCGCAAGATCGGCGCGGGCGCGTTCGTCGCGGTGGCGCAGGGCAGCGATCCGGAAGACGCAGCGATCGTGCATCTGTCGTACCGGCACCCCAAGGCGAAGCAAACCCTTGCGCTGGTCGGCAAGGGCATCTGCTTCGATACCGGCGGGCACAACCTCAAACCGTCGCGCTACATGCACAACATGCACGAGGACATGAACGGCTCTGCGGTGGCGCTCGGCATCCTGCTTGCCGCGACGCAAAACAAATTGGCGGTGAACCTCGACTGCTGGCTGGCGCTGGCGCAGAACCACATCAGCCCCAAGGCGTACAAGCAGAACGACATCGTCACGGCGCTGAACGGCACCACGATCGAAATCATCCACACCGATGCCGAGGGCAGGATGGTGCTGGCCGACACATTAACATTGGCAGCACGTGCCAAGCCCGGCCTGATAATCGATTTCGCGACGCTCACCGGCAGCATGGCAACGGCGCTCGGCGAACGTTACTCGGGTGTATTGGGCAACCGCGACGATCTGGTGCAACGCGCAGTGAATATCGGCAAGCAAAGCGGCGAACGGCTGTGCGCCTTCCCAATCGACGATGACTATGAGGCTGGGCTGGAATCAAAGGTCGCCGACATCAAGCAATGCGCACAGGCCGGCGAAGCCGACCACATCCTCGCGGCGCGCTTCCTGAAACGTTTTGTCGATGATGTGCCGTGGCTGCACATCGACCTTTCCTCGAGCCGCTGCGAAAACGGGCTGGGCATCGTCGCGAGCGACGTGACCGGGTTTGGCGTGGCGTGGGGGTTGGGAATGCTGGCAACAGCCTGATCGGCGCCAGCCGGCAATCAAAATTGGGAACCTCTGATTAAGCCAAACATGGCCGCGCACGCGGCTTTGCGGGATGGGGTGCAAGGAAAGCGACGACGCAAATGGTTATTCCATTTGCTAGGAGCTTGACGCCGCAGATCGCCCGCAAAGCCCGTGCCCGCAAGGGTTGCGACAAAAACGGTCGCTCACGGCGTTGCGCTCCTCGGCATCGTAGAATAACTACGACCAGCGTCGCGCGCCTTGCGGTCATCCCGTTTTTGTCGCAATGCGGCTATGTTTGGCTTAATCAGAGGTTCCCTAAAGCCGCTCGATCATTGAGGGCAAAAACCAATATTCCGGCATAATCAAATTCTGTAAATTTGCAGCATCACTACGCAACCATGCATATTGATACCGAGCAAGCCATAAAAGAACTGGTCGCCAACGGCATCCGGCTTCCGCCGCAACCCAAGGTCATGATCGAGTTGCAACAGAAGCTCGCCTCCAACAATTGCAGCATGAGCGATCTGGGTCAAATCATATCCGGCGATCCGGGCATAACCGCGATGCTGTTCAAGGTGGCCCGCTCGCCGGCATTCGGCGGCGGCAAGCAGCTTGATTCGGTCGAACAGGTGCTGATGGTGATCGGCATCAAACAAACCTGCAACCTGGTGCAGGCGATATCGCTGTCCGCCAGCATTTCAGACGCAACGCGCAAATCTTTCGAGATATTCTGGACGCGTTCGCAGGAAATCGCACAGATCGCAGCATTGATCGCCGAAGACCGTGTTTCGGTATGCAACATCTTCCCGGACCAGGCGTATATGGCCGGAATTTTTCACGAGTGTGGCGTACCGGTGCTAATGCAGCGATTCCCCGATTACTGCAATAAGTTGCATCTGGATACCGCCGCCTGCTGGCCGAGCCTTGCCGAAGAAGACGCGCTCTATAACGTCGATCATTGCAGTATCGGCTATCTGGTGGCGCGTCATTGGAAGCTGCCGGACTTCATTTGCCATGCAATCATGTATCACCATGAGATGCCGCAAGAAGAGCGCGGCACGGTGCGCACGCTGATCGCAATCCTGCAATTGGCGATCCATTTTTACCACCTTATTACCCGCACCGAGCATCAGCTCTGGTGGAAAATACGCGATGATGTGCTGTCAGAACTCGGCATTTCCCAGGATGGCGAGCAGGCGTACTACGAGGAAATCAGCGAACAATTTCTGTCCTGACCGAATAATCTCACGGCGATGGTCATCCGCTGTTGCGCAAGCCGGTGGCGATGCCGTTGATCGTCAGGTGGATCGCGCGTTTCACCTGTTCGTCGTTATCGCCGGCGCGGTAGCGTTGCAACAGCGCTACTTGCAGGTGGTTGAGCGGATCGATGTACGGCGTGCGCGTCAGCAGGCTGCGCGCAAACGCCGGGTTGTCCTGCAACAGCGAGGTGTTGCCGGTGACGGCGAACAGCATCCTGACGGTATCTTCCCACTCGCCGTTGATCGCGCCGAAGATCCGTTCGCGCAACGCCACGTCCTCGACCAGTTCGGCATAGCCCGAGGCGATGCCCATATCGGTCTTGGACAGCACCATATCCATGTTGGACATCAGGCCGCGAAAGAACGCCCAGTTTTTATACATCGCCTGCAACTGCGCGAGCCCGGTCTCACCTTCCTGTACGATGAATTGTTTGACTGCGCTGCCGAAGCCGAACCAGCCCGGCAGCAGCGTGCGGTTCAGCCCCCAGCTGAACACCCACGGAATCGCGCGCAAATCCTCGATCCTGTCGCCTGCCTTGCGTGACGAGGGGCGGCTGCCGATGTTGAGCTCGGCGATTTCGCGGATCGGGGTGGCGGTGAAAAAATATTCGGTGAAGCCGGGAGTCTCATACACCAGCCTGCGATAGGCGGCGAAAGCATCCTGGCTCAACAATTCCATGATGCGGTGATATTCCGGCATCGTGCTGTCCGCGCCGTGGTGGTGCAGCAGCGTGGCCTCCATCGTCGCGGCGATCAGCGTTTCCAGATTGCGCCTGCCGATCTCCGGGTTGGAGTATTTGCTGGAAATCACTTCGCCCTGTTCGGTGATACGGATCTGCCCGTTCACGCTGCCGGGCGGCTGCGCCAGGATCGCATCGTAGCTGGGGCCGCCGCCGCGGCCCACCGTGCCGCCGCGACCGTGGAACAGGCGTAATTCGACACCGTGTTTGGCGAACACCTTCACCAGTTCGACTTCAGCTTTGTAGAGCTCCCAGTTGGCGGTGATATACCCGCCGTCCTTGTTGCTGTCGGAATAACCAAGCATCACTTCCTGCGTGTTGCCGCGACTGGCCAGCAGTTTGCGGTAATACGGTAGCGCGAACAGTTCGTCCATGATGCTGCCGCAGCCGCGCAGGTCTTCGATGGTCTCGAACAACGGGATGATATTGACGTGCAGCCGGGGCACATCGCCACCTTCAAGCAATCCGGCCTGTTGCAGCATCAATGCGAGTTCCAGCATGTCGCTTACCGCATCGGTCTTGGAAATGATGTGGTTGGGCAACGCGGCGCATCCGAAGCGCCGCTGGATTTGTGCGGCAGCCTGCATGATGCGCAACTCGCCTTGCGCCACCGGCGTGTATTGTTCCAGATCGGAGATCAATGGCTTGCCGGCCTGCAATGCGGCCAGCAGCACTTCGCGGCGCATGGCTTCATCCAGATCTTTGTAATTGGCTTTGCCGCTGCTGTGCGAGAGCAGCTCGCTGACGGTCTGCTCGTGGATTGCGCTGTGCTGGCGCATGTCCAGCGGCGCCAGATGAAAGCCGAAGACTTCCGCAGAGCGGCGCAGATCGGCGATGCGGCCGCGCGCCAGATGTAGCGCGCCATGTTTGAGCAGCGAACCGATCAGCACATCCAGATCGCCGATGAATTCTTGTGGCGTGGCATACGGCTGCGCGTGCCTGTCCAGCGGCGGCAGATGCGCTATCTCGTGCCCGAGTTGCTTCGCGGTAGCGGAAAGGCGCGAATAGACCAGAATCAACGCACGCCGGTACGGTTCGTCCTTGCGGCTGGCGGCCTGATCCGGCGAGGCATCGGAGAGTTTGCGCAGCTCATCGCTGACTTCCACCAACCGGTCGGTCAAGCTCAGGCGCGCACCGAGAACATGCGTTTCGTTGAGGTAATGTTCGAGCGCCAGCGCGGAATGCTGCTGCACCGCATCCTGCATCACATCGTGCGTGACAAACGGGTTGCCGTCGCGGTCGCCGCCGATCCAGCTACCCACCCGCAGCAACGGCGGCACACGGACGCCTCGATCGAAGCGCGCCTCCAGTTGCTTTTCCAGGCTGGCATAAACCCTCGGAATTTCGCCGAGAAACGTATAGCGGTAAAACTCCAGGCCGTTCTTGATCTCGTCGCGTACAGTTAACCTATCAGTGCGCAACATGCGTGTCTGCCACAGCAGCAGCACAAAACGGCGCAACGCCTCTTCGTTGTCGACCAGCTCCTCCGGCGTCATGTCCACTCGGTCGCGCTCGGACAGCAGGCTTGAAATGACCAACTGGCAATCGAGAATGCTCTTGCGCTGCACCTCGGTGGGGTGGGCGGTCAACACTGGAGAAATCAGCGCATTGTCGAGGAAGGATTGCAGCGCTTTCTTGCCGATATGCCGTTCTCCGATGCGTTCCAGCGCCAATTGCAGGCTGCCGTCTTTCGGCGCCGAACCCGCCTTGAGATGGGCGCGATGGCGGCGGTTATGATGCAGGTCTTCGGCGATGTTGGAAAGCTGCGAGAAATAACTGAAGGCGCGCACCACCGACAGCGTTTCGCCCGGGCTCAGCGCATCGAGCGTCTGTTCCAGCAATATACGGTCGCGCTCGTCGTGTGTTTTGCGGAACCGCACCGCGATGCGGCGCACATTCTCGATTAACTGAAAAGACTTTTCGCCTTCCTGCTCGCGCAACGTGTCGCCGAAAATGCGGCCCAACAGGCGCACATCTTCGCGTAGCGGCAGGTCCTTGCTGGAAATATCGGCAGGTGCGTAAAACAGGTTCATCATTTGGAGCCTACTTCAGTGCGATACCCCTCATGTTAGAATACGCCGCATTCCAGTCGCATAATCAATCGGGCACAGAACCACAGGAAACAAAATGAATCAGACATCTTCAACGATACCCTCGCGCTTGGTAATCGCTTCACGCGAAAGCGCGTTGGCCATGTGGCAAGCCGAACATATCCGTGACCGGCTGCGCGCATTATATCCGCAAACCGAGGTCAGCATTCTGGGCATGACCACGCAGGGCGACCAGATTCTCGACGTTACGCTGTCCAAGATCGGCGGCAAGGGCCTGTTTGTCAAAGAGCTGGAAACCGCGCTGGAAGACGGTCGCGCCGATCTGGCCGTGCACTCCCTGAAAGACGTGCCGATGCACTTGCCGGAAGGTTTTGTGCTGGCGGCGATCGGCGAGCGCGAAGACCCACACGACGCGTTTGTATCAAACCAATATGAAAACCTGGCCGCATTGCCGGCCGGCAGCGTGGTCGGCACATCCAGCCTGCGCCGCGAAAGCCAGTTGCGCGCACGCTTCCCGCATCTGAAGATCGAACCGTTGCGCGGCAACGTGCAGACCCGCTTGCGCAAGCTGGACGAAGGACAATATGCCGCGATCATCCTCGCCGCTGCCGGGCTGAAACGCCTCGGACTGGGCAGCCGCATTCGCGCGTTGATCACCAGCGAAGACAGCCTGCCGGCAGTCGGGCAGGGTGCGTTGGGCATCGAATGCCGCGCCGACCGCGCCGATGTGATCGCGCTGTTGCAACCGCTGCACCACCCCGACACCGCCGCCTGCGTGCTGGCGGAGCGCGCGATGAGCCGCGCGCTGGCGGGCAGTTGCCAGGTGCCGCTGGGCGGTTTTGCCCAGATCGCGAACGGCGAGCTTCACCTGCGCGGTTTTGTGGCGAGCATCGACGGCCAGCGCATGGTACGCGACGAAGTGCGCGGCAAGCCTGCTGATGCCGAGCAACTCGG
>JAIELH010000023.1 GCA_019753125.1 Gallionellaceae bacterium
GCCTGAACCGTTTTACTGGACGGACCGGGCGCTGGTCGGCATTTACCTCGATACCTGGTACGTGAATGCGCTCGATGAAAAAAGGCAATGCGGCAATAGCGGGAAAGAAGCTGCCTATTCCGTGCGGCTGGTGCGCGTCGGAAAAAATAAATCCAAGTGAAATACCGTAACCTCTGGAAGCTGCTGGCCTCGCCCAATCTCGCGCTGGCATTGCTGGGAGGACTGGCGCTGGCGGTAATGGCGGGCGGCACCCTGCCGCAAACGCCGCGCATGACAGGCGCCGAGTTCGACGGCTGGCACAACGGCTGGCCGCGCCTGGCCGCGTTTTTCGACTGGTCCGGCTTGTCCGCAGTTTTTTCCTCCTGGTGGTTTTCCGCGTTGTGCGTTGCGCTGCTGGTCAATCTCGCGGCCGGTATCGTATTGCATGTTTTCTGGCTGATCGTCTGGCTGCGCGGCGAAACCGCGCCCGGCTATCGCATGCGCGGTACGGGCGCGACGCCAGAAGGAATTGATCGTAATCTGAGTTTGGCCGCCTTGCCCGAAACGGGAACATGGGCAAGAACCCAGGGCTGGGCGGGGCTGTGGGGAACGCCGCTGTTTCACGCCGGCCTTGCCGTCATCGTCGCCGGCGCGCTGTTGAGCGCTTCCGAACGGTTTGGCGCCCATTTCGAATTGAGCGAGGGAGAAACTTTCAGCGGGGAATTGAAGAAGCTGAGCAAGGACAAATTCTCGGTTGCCGCGATGAATGAATTCGGCGCGCTGCGCCTGGATCGCCTGGATGCGCAGGTGGCGGAAGGGAAATATCTGCGCGAATTGCAGGCGTTTTTCACCACCCGGGAGAAAGGTGGCCAGCCGCAGGAAATGACGTTGACGGTAAATAGCCCACTGAAAATCGGCGGCTATACTTTTTATCTCGATCAGAAATTCGGCTATGCCGCCGCTTTTGAACGCACCCTTCCCGACGGCAGCCAGCGTGAGCTGAGAATCAATTTCAACGCGCCGCGAGCCAAATGGGCGGCGGGTAGCCCGATCGAGCGCGACGAAGTGGTGACGCTCGAAAATAACCCGATTCTCTACCATATGGCGCTGACTCCCGGCGACTCGCCAAGCTTTGCGCTGGAAGCCGCACAGCGCGGGCAGCCAGTGTTCAAGGGCGCGCTGTCGCCGGGGCAAACGGCCGATCTCGGCGCCTACCGGCTGGTATTTCTCGGCGTCATACCGTGGGTCGGGCTGTATGTGACTACCGACCGGGCATTGCAAATCGTACTGGCGGGTTTTGTGATCGCGCTCACAGGGTTTCTGTTGCACCTGCTGGTGCAGCCGCGCAAGCTGCGGCTGGTGCGTGGACAGACCGGATGGGAACTGGAAGCCTGGGCGATGCGCGACGACTGGCTGTTCGAGCGCCAGTGGCGCAGTTGGGAAGCGCAGGTTAAGGGGTGGAAAGCCGGGGATATACCTCACTGAATAAATAACCTCCGGCAAAGCCGGAGGCTTATTGGGTGAGCGCCTCAAAGGGGCCAATAAAACCGTGGGCCGCCTGAAGGCGGCTGGCTTGCACTCCTTCCCCCTTTCAGGGGGAAGGTTGGGATGGGGGTACAAGCTACTGACTACGTGCATGCTTGAATTTCTACCCCCTCCCTAACCCTCCCCCTGCAAGGGGGAGGGAATGATGTTGCTGAATTTTAATGTTGCTCCTTTGACCGCCGGAACGGCCAAACCTAACTGAATTATTTTGCCAATATGCCAGAAATCGAACCGATAACCCAAGCCTTGGCTGGCGTACTTTATCTCGCGGCCGCGGTGTTGCTCGCGCCAATCGGCAAGCTGCGCCGGGCGGAGCGGCTGGGCATATGGCTGGCGCTGGCCGGATTTGTGTTGCATTTCGGGCTGCTGGCCTGGCGCTGGCGCGCGCTCGGCCAGATCCCGATCGTTACGCGTTATGAAGACCTGACGGTAGACGCGTTGACGATTGCCGGCATATTCCTCGCCGCGCAATGGCGCTTGCCGCTGCTGCGCCCGGCCGGCGCTCTGGCGCTGCCGCTGGCGGCTGCGGGGACGCTGTGGGCATTGTTTTACACGCGCGGGCATTTCCCGTTCTCGCCTGCGCTGCGCACCAACTGGATGATCATCCATGCCGAGTTGAACAGCTTCGCAATCGGCGTGGGCACATTGGCGGCCGCAGCCTGCCTGATGCTGGCGCTGCAAAAGCGCGGCGCCCCCGAACTGCCGGCGCTGGCCGGACGCTTGACGGCTTGGGCATTCTTTCTCTGGGCGGCGATGGTGGCGGCCGGTTCGTACTGGGCGAGCCTCGCCTGGGGGCGCTACTGGGGATGGGATCCGATCGAGTGCTGGTCTCTGGCCACATTGATGGCCTATGCCTTTGCGCTGCACCTGCGCCACAAACCGGCTTGGCGGGGGGGGAAATGGGCATCTTTTGCATTGCTGCCCTACGCGATGATGCTGTTCACCACTTACGGGCTACTACTGATCATGAGCAGCATCCACGGGCAGTATTTGTTCCAGTAGGGGTTAGCCGGACGGCTATGCCAAGGGCGTAGCCCGACCTGCTAATGAGCCTTGAATTTGATCCTGTATTTCAGATCGGTCTGGGCCGCAAGCCATTCGAGGCGCTTCCCGTTCACTTCAGCGTAGGGATACATGAAATAGTTCAACGGGCCGTCATTCTGGCGCGGGTTCAGGTAATACCCCCTGCCGCCCCTGGCCAAGGCAATTCTGTATGGATCAACTCCGCCAAAATAATAATCTATTATGCCCTGTGCGCCCTTAAGGTCCAGTTTGTCTGCCAGCATAATCTTTCTGACGTCGGCGGCGTCCACTGGCGTCCAGCCGTAACCGGGTACGTAGAACTCTGCCCAGCAGTGATGTCCGCCGGTCATGTCCTCTTCATCCTTCTTGCCCAGCCTGAGGCCAAATACCTCCCGTGCCGGGATCCCGGCTGCTCTGGCCACCGCAACAAAAACCGAACTGATATCGGCGCATTTTCCGCTCTTCTTTGCGATCACTTTTTCAACCTCTCCGGTGCCGCATCCAATAACATTCGGATCCCTTACCGTATTTTTGACCACCCACTGGTAAACGGCTTTGGCCTTTTCGCTGATCTTTTGCCGGTCATTGGTGATGCCGAGGGCGATTTCCTTGATTTTGCCATCGGTCGGAGTAAACACGGTGTTCTTAAGGTACTCCCTGATCTCGACTGGAATATCGGATTCCACTGCGGGGAAATCCCTTTTGATCGATTCTCTGGCCGTAGCGTCGAAGGTCAGCGTAATAGCGCGGTCTTTTGTTGGCGCTGTCCATTCGGCATAAAGGGCAAGGTTGCCGGTTTCTTTCTCGCCGTAAATGCCGCTCTTTGAGAAATTGCCGTTTACCCTGACATTCGTTATATCTTGGGTATTATTCGAGACAGGATAGGGAATCCAGACCCTTACATCCTTGCTGTCATCCGGGGCGGCGATAGTGACGGCAAGTTCGATTTCACCGCTCCGTTCATCGGCCATCGAGGCGCCGGGAAATATAAACAGCGCGCATAGCAATACCCGCAACATCCGTGCAAACATCAATTCTCCTTCGGTTAAAGAATAATCCGCATGAAACCAAGTGCCGGTTGTACCCAGACAGTTCGTAAATTATTTCAGGCTTCTGGCTGTTCTATCCCAGCGGATACCGCCTTCTTTTAAATTCCACGACCAGAATATCTTGGTGACCGTGCCGCCGATCTGGTCTTCGCGGATGAAACCGAGAATGCGGCTGTCGATGCTTTCGTCACGGTTGTCGCCCATGACAAAATAGGATTTGGGTGGAACCTGCCGAGGGCCGAAATTCGAGGTTTGCTCACTGCCAGAGGGGGGAGCAGCCTTGATGCGCACATAGGGTTCTTCGATCTTCTGGCCGTTGATCAATACCGCATCGTTGCGAATTTCCACAGTATCGCCAGGAACCGCAATAATGCGTCTGAGCAATTGGTCGTCAATGAGCGCAGTCAGTTTTGTGGTGGATTTACTCCCGCTGAGCTTGACCAGCGCAATTTCTCCACGCTTCGGAAATTCCGCCTTGCTTATCAGCACGATGTCACGATAAAGCAGGGTAGGTTCCATGCTGGCGGAGGTTATGAAAAACGCTCTGAGCACCTGTCCGCCGATCAGGATGTCCATCACCGGATTGACGGTGAACAGCAATGTCAGAAATACTGCCGCATAAACCCAGATGCGATTAAACCATTGCAGACGGTAGTCTTTTGGCTGACAGCGGGCGCAATTGTAAGCATCCAGTGCAATACTCGCCGCGCCGGCGAAAGGCAAGACAAGAAAGACGATGCTGATTCTGCTCTCGACGGACATGAAGGCGATCGCGGCCAGCCACGAAGAGATAATGAGGATAATGTAGAACAGGATGCCCCGAACCATATAGCCCGCATAGTGCTGGCCCAACCCCGGACAGACAGACAACAGCAAGGCGATTACGGGGCTGCGCGGGCTGGTTTTGTTCATGCCGGCATCGTCAACATGGGCACTCGCATCATTTGGCATATGATTTTTCTGCATGTCTAACAATTTTGCGCGGGTGGGGCTTCTTAACTGTCTGGCGCCGGAAAAAAACACCCGCCACAGACCGGAATACGGGGCTTGTGGCGGGTAGCCTGTCCAGCGGATCAGGCGCAGTGTTTAGCGGCCAAATTTGGGCTGCGGCGCGCCAAAGGGCGGTGCGCCAAAGGGTGGTTTGTCAGGCTGGGGATTGTTAAACTGTGGCGCGCCAGAGCCAAAAGCACTTTTCATATACGCAAGGACATCGTCCATATCGCGATCACTCAAGGTCAGCGGCGGCGGCGGTCCTCCCGTGTATATCTTGCCGCCGGGCGTTTGCTGGCCTGTCCGGATGTTGCGAGCCAGTTCATCTTCGGATTTTGTCAACCGGTGCCACTCTGCTATCAGGTCAGGCGCCATGCCGTCGCGGCCCTTGGCATCCTCGCCATGACACATGGCGCAGCGTTGGCTGAAAATCATTTTTCCGCGCTCCGCATTACCCATGAAGCTGGCTGCATGAACTGCAGGCGCGCAACACAGGACGGCGAAAGCGAGTATGAGCGGCGATTTCGATTTCATGGTGTTCTCCTTGGGGCAGTGGTGCTGGTTGGGGCAGTGGTGCTGGTTGGCGCAACAGCGCTGGCTGGAGCTGCGGCGCCGGTTGGCTCGGGGTCGAACGGTGTTTTTACACTGGTCTGCGCAATCAGTACAGGTGCGCCGCCAAAGCGTCCGCCGCCGAAACGGCAACCCGGCACGCCATCGTTATTCTGATCGGCTAATGTTTTTATGACAGCAAGAATCTTTGCGGATCGCTCCTCACTTTTCAGCGCAGCAATATCATTTACCAGTTGCGGCAAGTCGTTGCGGAAGAATTCTTCCGGCTGCTTGGGCTCACCGCCAGCCGGACCTTCCGCCTGGAGCAAGCCCGCTTTTTTGAGCACAGCCTGGATCAGGTTGGCGGCATTCTGTTTCGCATCCTGTATGGCAGGCGATTTTTCAAGTTGACGCCATACCGCCAGGTTCAATCCGAACAGGCGGCCATCATAACCGGACGCTCTCTGGCCTGTAGCTGAGCGGAATACTCCCGCCTGCACCGACCATAGCTCTTTACGGGCGTTGTTGAAAATGGCAAGCGCCGGCTTCCCATAATCGCCCTTGCCCGTAGCCTGCTCTGCAGCCAGCAGGCCACCCACAAGAGCCAGTTGGTCGGACAGCACTACAAACATGCTCTGGGACACCGCGTTCTTTTTCACCAGAAACATTTTGGGAGCCTGATTCTTTTCTTCGAGCCGCGCAACCACATAGTTAGCCTGGGAAATCAAGTTTTTCAGGGCGCTTTCACGCAACGTGTCACCCTTCGGCAGGCTATCCACCAGGTTTGCCAGCACCTCCATGATATAGCCCGCATCATCGGCGGAAAGGCGATCTCCGGCTCCCTTGCCGCGATCATAGTCACTCAGGTAACTGCCTGCCTGGGCGTCAAAATTCTGCTTGACGGACACGTCATACACCCTTTCCATTGTCTGCCGCACCTCCTTGCGCCAATCCGCTATGCGCTTGCCAGCGACGCTGCCACTCCCGGCAACAGGGTCGGAGAGCAGCGCATGAAGCTGTACCAGCCCCTGGAGCAAGGACATCCGGCCATAGATATTGCCGTTTTCATTGGCAATCTCCCATTTCTTGTCATTCAACCGGAACAGCAAAGGGATATTGGCAAGGTTTTTCCCTCCTCCCAGTTCCAGCAGCGCGGTAAGGGTCTGAAACTCCTGGAGAACAGACGGCAACAATATGTTCGCAAGCTTTTTCCCCTCGGGAGTCGCGTCCGTAAGGATAAAAAGGGATTTGGCTGCCAGCGATTGCCCGATGGATTCAGGAGCAACCAGCTTACGGAAGGATGTATCGACCCATTTGAGTGTCTGGGGTTTGGAAAAATCGGGATATTCATTATAGCGGGGCAATCCCTCGCCAAACAGCATGCCGACGGGCTGCCCTTCTCCATTCCATCCGGAAAGCGGCACACCCATCCCGGAATCGCGGACAACCGCCTCCATGCCGCTGCGCACAATAATCAGGATATCCTGGCGCGATTCCGAATTTTCGGGAAGCGCCCGCGCCCATTGCAGTAATTCACGGTAGGCATACATCCCGTGAAAGGTGGAAAAATTGAGATCAACGAGAAACTTTTCCGCATGGTTGACATCCAGAGATTGAATCTGTCTCTGGATTCTTTCGCTCAACATTTGCTTGTTCTGGTCCACATTATCTTCGGCAGCGCACACTTCCAGAATGCCGCAAGCCAGCCAGGCAACAAGAAAGGCTGAAAGAGATTTATTTATGCCATTCGTATTCATCCGAAAAACTCCTTTGCTGCATGGCTTGGTTCTGTAAATGACAAGCCAGGTTATTTTTTACGTTCGCCTGAAATCAGGCGAACTTTGATTTGCTCGCTTTTAAATGAGTTGAAATCCGGCAGATTCTGGAATACCCAGCCTTCGGCAACCACTTTTCCGTTTGCAATGGCCTGCACCATGATAGCGGGGTTCTTTGGTTCATTGGATGAACTGGTCACCGTTTTAAAGTCGCTGGTGTAAGTGGGGAAATAATGGAGCACATTGAGTTGCAAATTGTTGCCCACAGAAATTTTCTCGCCAAGCGCAGCCTTGATCTCCTTCTCGGCGCCATTGACCGTGACGGCAATTTTAGCTGCCGACCATTTACCTTTTACGCTGTCCGGAACGACCACCTCAAGTTTTTTCTTGCCCTCCGGCTTGGGATGCTGCGCAGCGATCTGCTGGTCAAGATTAGCTTTTTCGTTTGCCATTCCACCGGGGTGGGGTGGCTTTAGCGCCGAAATAGCGGGGTGATTGGGAGGAAGCGGCTCATCGCCCTTGACCGGCACACTGGACATCTTTTCGATATTCGGAGGCGGTGCGGAAGCCGCGCCAGGCGGAACCGCAGGGGCGGCTACCGGTGCAGAAGGAATTGCAGTTCCGGCCGGCTTGCCTTGATTCTTGTCACAACCACTGACAAATACCGCACAAACAAGGGATAACCCCAAGGTCAAAGCGTGGCTGCGAGAAATAGTAAAACGCATGCAAGTACCTCATCATGTAAATGGTTGTAAAACGTTTCCTGTAGATACACAGGAAGAAACTGCGGGGGATTCTATCAAAATTATCACTGCAAGGGTAATCGGAGCGCTCTCAAGAATTCCGTTAAAAACGTTGTCCATCCAGGTTTGGTTGACCGCGCAGGTCAGCTTCAAACTGGCGTAGCCGATCAGCGATCCGGTTAAGAACTTGTTTCCGCAGGGCGGAATTATTTACGGACAAGTTCTAAATCTTGCAGCCCCCCTCCGGTATGCCGCCCTTCTGGTCTTTTATTCCGCTGCCCGAGGGATCCAGCTTCTTGTCGCCGCTCATGAACGCGGGAGGGCTAGCCAGACGCATCAGCATTTGCTCTGTTGAGAAGCCGGTTTCGCCACTCCGCAGTTCCAGTTTCTTTCCGTCCTGCGTCAGAATCACATTGCCATCATGCACCGTGACGTATAGCCCCGGCTCTCCCATGTTCGCTTCTGTGCCGAACAATTTCTTCGTGTCCACCGGGATGCTGTCTGGGCGCGGTGTGCTGTTGTCTATGACACTGGGCGGAATAACCATGATCCGCACCGGTTTACCGGTATCGCGCGCGATGATGGCGGCCTGCTGGAGCGCCACATTGAATGAGCCGGCCGGCGTCACCAACGCCACCTCCCCAGCCCAAACATACACACCCGCTCCATCCAGCGGTTTGTCAGGCGTCGCGCCCGGGTTGTCCGCGCCGTCGGCACAGGGGCCGTTACACCAGGCGTCAAAGCCGGTGCCACGAATACCGATGGTCGCATTCGCCAGCCTGAACTGGTAGTTGTCGCGGTTCACCCGCCCGATCAATCCGGTGACGACACGCACGCCACCCTTGAGCAAACGCAACACGGCATTTTCTTGCGCGGCGGGTTTGTCATATTTGAATTTTTCCACCTGAAATACGGTGTTTTCCTGCAAGCTCACCCTGCCTTCGTCGCGGAATGCGACTACCGCATGGGATTTCACCCCGGTGGCCAGCGCGTCCCCCTCATACACTGGCGCACCCAGTCCGAGTTTGCGCTCCTTGCCGCCCATATCCTTCGCGGACAACTCGCCCTGTGCCAGCATCACCCGCCCGACCACCTGCGATTGCGTCTCCTGCGGCTTGGCGGCTTGTTTTGCACCGGCCGCTTCATCGTCCTGACAATCCCTGGTGGCGCACAGGCGCGAAGTGAAATCCGTGCCGCGTATCCCGATGGTCGCGGTAGCCGCGTGCAATTTATAGGCATCCGGGTCGCCGCGCTTGCCAATCAAACCCGTCACGGTGCGGAAGCCGCCCTTGAGCAAACGCAACACCGCGTTATCCGATTTTGGCTCTTCCTTGTTGAACTGGTAGGACTCTATTCTCAGGTTGGAGTGGGGGCGCAATGTCATCTGTGCGCCGTCGTTCATCTGCACCTGCGCATAGCTGTCCTTGGCCGTCACCAGCGTGTCGCCTGCCAGCACTTCGGATTTCGGCGCCAATATCTTGATCGTGCCGTCCGCGCGCTGCGCCACCAGCGTCCCGCTCATATAACCGACGCTGCCCGCCACGTCCGCCGCCTGCGCGAAGTTTGCGGTCAGCAGCACAATCAAAACCAGAAATTTAATTTTTTCCATTCCGCACCTCGTTTAGCATAACCAGTGTGCAAGGTGCATTCGATGCACGATGACACGCAGAGCATGCTGCAATATCTGCAACTCAAAAGGATGCCGACAGGCCGACATGCACACGCCAATCGCCTACGCGCTGCAACGGGTCATTGCCCGCATTGATAATGCGCCCCGCATCCATGCGCAGCGAGAGCTGGTCGGCAAAACCGGCGCGCAGGCCAACCCCCGCAGCGGAGATCGAGGATTTTGCGCCATTGGCGGTTTTCACTTCGCCCGCGTCAAAAAATACCAGCCCGCGCGCTCTGATGCCGTCTTTACCGAAATCCGGCGTGTAGCCTTCCACATTCAAACGTGCACCGCTTTCACCGCCTTCGCTGCCTTCGGTAAAACCCCGCACAGCATCGGCGCCACCCAAACGAAATTGCTCGCCCTGAATCAAAATATCGGAGCTCTGTTGCCCGTTTAACGCGGCGTGAAATTGCCAGTCATCGCCAAGCAAAGCCGAATAGTTAGCGCCATAGCGCAGCACTTTGTAATGGGCGTCAGGTTTGGTTAAATTTACCTTATCGTATGCGGCGAAATCCGAGCCTTTTCCTTTGCCCATGCCCGGCAGGTTAGCGGACAGCGCGGCATTAAAACCCAGTTCGCTCCGCGCGAATTTTCCTTGCGCAGCATAAGCGAGGCTCAATGGCGTCACGACAATTTCGTTGTACAACACCGTCACTGGCGGGTTGGTTTGTTCGATGCGCTTGAAATCGCGCCAGTCCAGGCCAAACGACAGACGCGGTTCGAACACGCCCATTTTTTCCAGCGGATGGTTGTAGCGCACATTGAATATCAAGCCGCCCCCCTGAAAGTTGGAAAGCCCGCCCACCACCGAATTCACGTTGGAATAACCGCCGAAGAATTCCACGCTGTCGCCCGACTGGTACAACGGAATCTTGTAGCCGCCGCCCAGCACCGTCACTCGATCTGTATGTTCCGGCGACATCTGGAATTGCAGACTGGCCACATGATCCGCATCGAACAGATTGGCATGGCGATAGGAAACACCCAGGCGTGTGCGGCCGGTTTCCTTTGTGCCGCTATTATCCAGCGCCACCCCCCACGCGGAGGGTTTGCTGTCGGTGACGATGACGTTTGCGTCGACTTCATCGTCCTTTTCGCCTGCCTTCAACACCACGTTCATCTGGCGCGCCGGGTTCTCGTTGGCAAGCTTCAGTTCGCGCGCGATCTGACCGGCCCTCGGCGCGCCGCCGCTACGTAGCGAGGGCAACGCGTATAGCGCATTGGCTTCGCTGACGAAACGGTTATCATTCACCACAATCTTGCAAAAACGGCTTTCCGCCACGCGAAAACGCACTGCGCCTTTTTCCAGTTCCTGTTCCGGCAGCAGCACCCGCACCGCCGAGTAGCCGCGGCTGGCATACGCTTCTTCCACCGCCTCCAGCGCGCGCTGCACGTCGGAAAAATCCTTGCCCTTGCCAATGAACGGCGTCACCGCTGCATCAATCTCGGCCTGCGTCAGCAACGTCGCTCCTTCCACGACGTAACCGGAAATATCGAAGCGCAACGCAGTTGACTCCGCTGAGGCTTTAGTTATGGGAGCAGCAACATCATCCTGTGCGAACAACATCTGCGACGCCATCAAAAAAACTCCCGGCAAATACAAAAGCTGCATGCTGCGCCTGATAATTTGTCCCATGTGTCCCCAACCAAATAAAATCTATTTACAAACCGGCAACGGCACTGCAGCTATCTGTGTGGTAAGCAGCGAAATTGCATCCGCCACAGGCACCGCCAGCGCACCTTTTTTCGGATCAGCCGGTAACGCCACAATAATGCTGTTCACCAGAGTATTCACTGCTGGTGCGAGAACCGTTGTTACCGGCGCTGCCGCCACGATACCAAAATCGGCAGGGACGTAGCTCATGGTGTAGTTGGCGCCAAGCAGTGCCAGCGTGCTTTGGTTGATTGGATATAATCCCGCCGCCTCACCGGCCAGCCGCGCCAACGCACCGCTCAGTGTGGTAGATGCGGTATCGTTGGCTTTCAGCCCCGCCGTTATGTAGGTGAGCGGCGGGTCTGCGCTGCCCACTGTTTTGCTTAGCGCATTGGCGGTGACGGTCAGCGGCGCCGGGTTGATCGTCAGCGTACCGTTTACATAGCTGATGTCGTAGCCCTGCTGATTGGAATAAAATCCGGATGCGATAATGGCGTAACCGCCTGTGTTGATCGCTCCTTGCGATGTGCCGCCGTAGGCGAGCGTACCGGAAAGCACCGGACTGGCGGCCGAATAGGCCACGCCGCTACCGCCGCTGTAAGCCAGGCCGTCGTAAGTTTTGGTCGCCGCACTGGCCGTCACGGTCAGCGGCGTAAGAAAACTGGCGAGCAGCGGATAGGCCTGGCCTTCGTAGATGCGCCATACCTTCCCTGCTCCGCCCGTGTTGGCGATGCTCCAGCCTGGATTGACGTTACCGTTGGCAGGAGTGGCCGAGTTGAAGTTTGCCATCGTCATCATCTGCGCGGTGGTCAAACCTTTCTCCTTGCCGCTGCTCGTTGCACGACCGGATGTTTGGATATCCCAGTAACTGTTGTTGATGTAGCCCATTTCATCCCACCCGATCAACCCGCCGCCGCCCGCAGCAACGGCGTTGGTGCTGTAGGAGGTATTTATCCTGTTCCAGTTGGCACCCGCCAATCCGCCAACAGTCGAAGCCCCGTTTACTATTCCGCCGCTGGCATATGTGTTCGTGATGGCGCCACTGTTTTGGCCGGCCAGCCCCCCTACATTGCCACTACCGCTCACGGTGCTACCGCTGGTATATGTATTCGTGATAGCGCCATAGTTATAACCGGCCAGCCCGCCTACCGTGTTACTACCTGTCACGGTACTCGCCACCAAGCCCACATTACTCACTGATCCGACCGGCCCCACCACACCAAACAAACCGACATCACTTGTTGCTGGCCGATTGATGGTGAGACTGCTGATTGTGTGATTTTGCCCGTCAAACGTGCCGGTGAATTGGGTAATTGCATTCCCGACCGGCGCAAAACCCGCTCCTGCATTCCAGTTCACCGTACCCGAGGCATTGATGTTATTGGCTAACGCGAATGAACTGGTAAGCGCGCTGCCCATGCCTTGCACGCCATAGATGTCGGTCAACAGATAAGGGGTCGCAATGCTGCCATTACCCCCGAGTGCGCGAATGAATGTCCCACTCATGAGTCTGAAGTCATTGACGGTGAAGCCGGGTAATGTGGCGGACACCTGGTTCCATGTGCCGCCGTTCAGCGTGAAACTGCCCGCACTGATATTGCCATTAATGTTCAAGCTACCGCCCGTCGCGGTCAGGCTGAGCGCACCTGTACCGGTATTGATCGCGCTGTTCGCATTCAAGATGATGTTGCCTGGCGTCACGCTGTTGTTCGCAACCGCAGTGAAATTGCCATTGTTGGTCAGTATGCCTGCAGTCGTGGTTACCGCAGCGCCATCGAAACTGGTCACACTGCCGATCGAGAAGCCGTTGGTATCGGCATAAGTTATGGACCCTGTCACGTTGGCCGCCAATGCGCCAACATTATTGTTGACACTGCCGAGGTTGAAGACGCCTGTACCGAGCAGTCGGAGTGCCCCTGCAGTGATAGAGTTAGTGGACAGATTGTGATCCGTAACCGTTCCTCCCGCAGCTTGAATCGTCAGCGTACTATTTCCCGCGTTAATCGAGGATGCAGAATTGAGATCAATCGTGCCGGTATTATTGGCCTTAATCAATATATCCCCACTGGACGCCCCACCAATGGTGGAGCCGCTGACAATACCAACCGAGCCGCCCAATCCAGCCCCGGTCATGCGAATCTCGCCTCCATTCGACAGCACGCTGCCGCCAAGTATCACCACTCCGCCATCCGCATAAATGGAAGCATTGGTTCCGTTCAGCGTAATCGCTCCCCCACTGGCAGCGGTACTCTGGATGATTCCACCCAGCACACCCAGCCCCCAACTGGTATTGTAGCTGTTGGCGGTTCCGTTGAAGGTCAGCGTCCCGGCACCGGTCGTCTCGACGATCGCCCCCGTCTCCACCATGATGCCATCCGCGCGGTAATAAGCAGGATCAGCATTGGGCGCCGTGTTCAGGCCGGTAACAGTGACCATACCGGTCTGCGTAGTGAGCCGCGTGCCTGCATTGAGGAAATCCACACCGGCTGCAAACAGATTGGGGTTGACCGTGCCGGTGCTGTAACCATGCGCGATGCCGTCGATATTCACGATACCGTTGCTGGACAGCGTACCCCCGGCGAAGGTAATGCCGTCGGCAAAATTGTTGTTCGCGCCCTCGCCGCGCATGGTGACATTACCGGCGCCTGCCGTGATGTTGCCCAGCACGTAAATGCCGCTGTTGAAGGTGATGCCGCCCGTCACTGTGCCGTTGCCAAGGGCGTACCCCCGGTAGCCGCCGCCCATCGAGATGTTGCCGCCGTTGCTGTTGATGGAAGAACCGGTATCCAGATAGATACCACCGTAATTCCCCCCATTGGAGCCAGAACTGAGACTAACATTTACTACCGCACCCGCTAAAGGCGCAAGCGAACTGTTAGCGGCAAACAAGATATTTTTGGTCCCCCAGATACTGACATTACCAGTTCCGGCATTGATAACGGAGCCGGCATTCAGCACCACGTCACCCCAGCCAGTGATGTTCAAGCCTGCGGCGGCATTCACCACGCCGCCCACCGGCGTACCGGACAGCAGCACCGCATCGCTCGTACCGCCGATACCACTGGTACCGGTAATCGTCATCGCGCCTGCGGTGGTCGTCGCTTTAGCGCCGGTATCGATGCTGACGCCATGGTTGTTCGCACCGGTAGAATTGCTGATACCGGAGATGTTCATGCCGCCGCCACTGGTGACCTGCGTGCCTGCACCGCTTATCCAGGTACCGTAATAGCTAGCGGCGCCCGTGCCGCCGGTTCCGCTCAAAGTCAACAGTCCCGTGCCGGATTGCACCAGCGCGCCCGCAACGATATCCAGGCCGTCACTCGTCACACCGCCAGTGGCGGTGACGGTGAGTGCGCCTCCGGCCGTCATGATCTTGGTCGCGCCTGCCGAAGCAGAGACGCGCACCCCGGCATTGCCTGTGCCGGTCGAAGCCCCCGTACCGTTCAGTGTGATTGTGCCGGACCCGGTGGAGGTGATGGTCGCGCCGTTATGCGCATAGACACCGTAGTTGCTGCCGTTGTTGCCCGCGCCGCCCTGGCCGGTCAACATGATCGCGCCGTTTACCGATGACAGCTGTGCTCCCGTGCCAAAACGGACGCCGCTATTGAATGAGGACCCTACTCCGCCCGCCCCTCCTGTGCCGCTCAAGGTAATGGCGCCCGCGCCGCTGGTTTGCACTACGCTATTGCCCGTGATGTAGATACCATCCGCGCCAAACGAGGTGCCGGCCATACCGGTGCCGCGCATGGTGATATTGCCCCCGCCGGCATTCACGCTGGCGCCGCTCAAATAGACGCCGGTCGCCACAGCACTGCTTGCAGTGCTGGCTCCGGCGGCCACACCTGCGCCATTGATGCCGCCCGCGAAGATGACGTTGCCGCCGTTGGTGGCGATGCTCGATGTGATCTGGATATTGCCGCCGCCTACGCCGGTCGAGTCGGAATTCAAAACCACATTCAACGGCGCAACCGTGCCCGTAATCGAACCACCCGTGCCCAGCGAAATATTGTTGACCGCTTGCAGCGTCAGCGTGCCGCCCATGTTGCTGGCAATCGCGCCGTTAACGGCCATGCTACCGCTAGATTTCAGCAACGTGGTTCCGCCGATATTCAGCGCACCGCCCGTCTGGGTATAGTCGTTCACCGTCAAACCCGCAGGTGAGGTCAGCGTGCCGCCCGCCATGCTTAACGCACTCGTACTGCTTGCCGCATTCAAGGTCAGCGCGCCCGCCGCCATCGCCAGGCTGCCGCTGCTGGCCAGCGTGTTCAGCATGGTCGTGCCCGAAACCCCGCTGTCGTAGGTCACCGTCACGCCGGATGGAATCGTTACCGCCGCCACGTTAGCATAATCGGGGATCGCGCCGCCTGCCCAGTTGGCGGCATTCGACCAGTTGCCGCTCGCGCCTGTATAGGCAACGCTGGGAAGCTGGGTGATGGTGCCGGCGCCCGAAACGCCCGTCACGGTGTAGTTGCCAGCCGATGCCCCAGTCAACGCCAGGCCAGATAAGGAAACAAATGGCTTATTGATACCAACATTCTTGTCTGCGGTGTTGGCGGTTCCGGCTGACAGGCTCACCACGTCGCCGCTGACGATGTTGCTGATGCCGAGCTGCGTCGTGGAGAAGGTGGGGGTGCCATCGTAAACCTTGTTGCCCGCAAGGGTAACCGGTAATGGGGCGATGGTCAGGTTTCCGCCAGTGATGTTATAGCCCTGCTGGATGGAGTAGTAACCGTTGTAAAAGCCCGCGTTGGTTCCGGTGGCGGCGGCGCCCAACACATTGGGGATGAGCGTGAATGCTCCGCCGCTTTGGGCTGCGCCGTTGTATGTCACGGCAACATCCGGCGCACTGGTGAGCGTCAGGGGAGTCAGGAAGCTCCTGAGCAGCGGATAGGTATGGCCTTCGTAGATGCGCCATACCGCGTTGCTGCCGCCGGTATTGGCGATGCTCCAGCCGGCAAAGCTCGCCATCGTTTTCATCTGGGCGGTGGTAAGGCTCGTGCCGCCAGCGCTTGTGGCCTGTACTGAGGTCTGTGTGTCCCAGTAGGAATTGGTAATTGTGCCGTTGTTAAACCCCGCCAGCCCGCCAACTCCCGTTCCGCCGCTCACCACTGCGCCTGAGCTGTAAGAATTGGTGATTGTCCAACCGTTATACGCTACAAGTCCGCCGACATAGTTGCTGCTTGTGGCGCCAGTCACTGCGCCTGTGCTGTAGGAATTGGTGATTATGTCGCCGTTATACCCCGTCAGCCCGCCGACATAGTTGCTGCTGCCGGTTACACTGCCGGTGTTGTAGGAATTGGTGATTGCGCCAGCGGTGAGATACCCCACAAGCCCGGCTACATTGAAGGTGCCGCTCACTGCGCCCGTGTTGTAGGAATTGGTGATTGGGCCGCTTCGGTTATACGCTACCAGTCCGCCGACAGTGTCGGCGCTGCCGCTCACTGCGCCCGTATTGTAGGAATTGGTGATTGTGGTGGTGGTCCAGTTATAACCCACCAGCCCGCCGACAGTGTTGCTTCCGCTCACATTACCCGTGTTGTATGAATTGGTGATCGTGCCGAAGTTGCTCCCCACCAGCCCGCCGACAGTGCTGGCTACGCCGGTCACTGCGCCGGTGCTGTAGGAATTGGTTATTGTGCCGGTATTATCCCCCGCCAGCCCGCCCCCCTCTCCGGCCCCTGCGCCTACCATGTTGACGGTTGCCGTGCTGTAGGAATTGCTGATTGCGCCCATGTTATACCCCGCCAGCCCGCCGACATAAACGTTGCCGTTTACACTGCCGCCAACCAGCCCCACATTGCGGATGGTCGCGTTATTTGTATATCCGAAAAGCCCGACATAGCTTTGAGCCGGTCTGTTGATGGTCAGCCCTGTAATGGTATGCCCAAGTCCGTCAAAGGCGCCGGTAAAGCAGCCGACACAACCAAAACCGATATAGGTACCCACCGGCGCAAACCCTGCGCCAGCATTCCATGTTGAGGTGGCCGTTGCGTCTATGTTGCTGCCGAGCGCATACCTGCCTGCAAGATTGCCGCTCATGCCTTGCAGATCGGTGCCGGTGGTGCTGCCCACCACGCCGAGACTGGTGATGACGGTGTAATTGGTTACAAGGCCGTCGCTGCCGAGTTTTGTGCTGAAGCCGGATGTGGAAGCCAGGTTCACTGGCGCTTTCACGTTGTATGTGCTGGTGTTGCCTGCGGCAACTGCGCTCTGGCCATATTCCAGCGCAAGGCTGGCCGTGCCGGAGCCGTTCATGGCCTGGTTGATTTGGATGTTGCGGTAGGCCGAGAGGGTGAGTTTGTTCGCACTCCAGGAAACCGTGTCGTTCACGAAGATATCGCCGTTGCCAGCGACGGTCCCCGTGCCGCAGGTAGCGCCGATACAAGAGACAGAGCCGATGGCAGTCTGGATGGTGACGGCTCCGGCACCTAAAGCTGTGGAGAGGGTTGCGCCTGTGATGTCACCTCCTGTCGCGGCAATGGTGAAATCGTAAGGATCAAGCAGCCACATCCCTGCCTTGCCGTTCGTTGCGGCAGTGGTGATATGTGCAATATCTGCCACTTGAACATGCGCCGCTGAGGTTTCGATAAAGCCACCATTACCGCTGTTGGGTGCCGAGGCATCCAGTGTGCCAGTCACATTCACCGCGCCACCCTGCATGTCGGCCAGCACTTTGATTTCACCGCCACCCACGCCTTGCGCGCTGATGGTACCGCCCGCCTCTACCCGCTGGCTCGCCTTGAACACGATCTTGCCGCCTTGCATCGCCGCGCTGTCGGCGCTGACTGTGCCGCTGTTGCGCACCACGGCGCCGAAAAGCCCGAGGCTGCCGGAGCTGGCGACCAGTTGCCCGACATTGGTGACGCCACCCGCCGGGGCGATGATATTGACGCGCAAGTTTGGATTGGCGGTGTCAACCAGTTCGACACTGTGCCCGGCTGCCAAGAGAATTTCACCGTTCGGCGCGGTGATGACGCCGTTATTTTCGACATTCGGCGCGATCAGGTATATCTGCCCCCCATTTTGTGCGGTGAGGTTGCCTGCGTTAGTCACCCTCTCCCCCGACCCCTCTCCCGCAAGCGGGAGAGGGGAGGAAAATCTATAACGTCCGGCAAGGAAGTCGGCGTTGCTGAGGTTAAGCGAGGTAGCAACCAATCCGGCTACGTCGACAGTGGCGCCTTGCCCAAACACAATGCCGTTTGGGTTGACCAGAAACACGCGTCCGTTGGATTGCAGTGAACCAAGAATATTGGACGGGCTGCTGCTGGTGACACGATTGAGTACGGAGGATGCAGCGGATTGCTGGGCGAAGCGCGTAATTTCGTTCGCGCCTATCGAGAAGCCTTGCCAGTTGATGATGGCGCCGGGAGTGTTGGTGACAGTAAGCGTGTTGCCGGTGGTGGCGAAGCTGGCCTGGCCGTTAACGACTGTGGGGCCGACCGGATTGGCTCGCGCAGCCTGCGCCGCAAAAACCAACAGCAGGGCAGCGCATATCGGCCTGATCTGAAATTGATGTTTGTTAACAGACATTTTTTTCATGGCTGGCTCTCTTTGCCTAAAGATAGCTGGCTGAATTTAATCAAAAGTATGGCACACTATCACCTTGAAGATGAGAAACATATATGCCGAAATATCTAGATACTTCGGCCTAGATACTTCGGCCTAGATACTTCAGCCTATTGACCCGGCACAACGTGCAATTCCCCGCAGCAGGATGCCTGCAATGAAACAGATGATGAGCAGGACGAGGTTGTTCATTCTCCTGCCGAGCCAGCCGGATCAGTTTGGCACGTGCGCCGCGATATACGCCTTCAGCTTTGCGACGTCCGCATCCATCACCTCGCAACGCTGCGGCAGGCTCTCGATGCCTTCCAGCCTGGCGGGGCGCTCCGGTTCGCGGCCCAGCGCCTCGCGGATCGTCTCGGCGAACTTGGCCGGTAATGCGGTTTCGAGGCAGATCAGCGGCAGGCTGGGGCGGCGCTGCTCCAATCCGACCTTGAGCCCGTCGGCGGTATGGGTATCGACCATCACGCCGTATTCTTCCCACAGTTCGTGGATCGTCTTGAGGCGATCCTGATGCGAACTCTTGCCGGATGCGAAATCGAACTTCGGCAGCGCGTACCAGTAATCGGTGTTCTTGATGTCGAACGAACCGCCCGCATCCACCTTGCTCCAGAACTCGCGCACCTTCGCGCCGTCGCGCCCGACCAGATCGAACACGAAACGCTCGAAATTCGACGCCTTGGAGATGTCCATCGACGGGCTGCTGGTCTCGTAGGTATGTCTGGTGTCGCGCGGGCGGTACACGCCGGTGCGGAAGAACTCGTCGAGCACGTCGTTCTCGTTGGTCGCGAGGATCAATTGGCCGACCGGCAACCCCATCTGACGCGCGATGTGGCCGGCGCAGATGTTGCCGAAGTTGCCGGACGGCACCGAAAACGCGACCCGCTCGTCGTTCGATTGCGTCGCCGCGAAATAGCCCTTGAAGTAGTACACCACCTGCGCCGACACGCGCGCCCAGTTGATCGAATTGACCGTGCCGATCTTGTATTGCGCCTTGAACGCATGGTCGTTCGACACCGCCTTCACCATGTCCTGCGCATCGTCGAACATGCCGTCGATCGCGATGTTGAAGATGTTCGGGTCTTGCAGCGAATACATCTGCGCGCGCTGGAACGCGCTCATCTTGCCATCCGGCGACAGCATGAACACGCGGATGCCCTTCTTGCCGCGCATCGCATACTCGGCGGCGGAGCCGGTGTCGCCGGAGGTCGCGCCGAGGATGTTCAGTTCCGCGTGCTGCCTGCCCAGCGCGTACTCGAACAGGTTGCCGAGCAACTGCATCGCCATGTCCTTGAATGCGAGCGTCGGGCCGTTGGACAGTTCCAGGATATGCACGCCCGGCTCCAGCGTGCGCAGCGGCGTGATCTGGCTCGCATCGCTATCGGCACGACCGTTGCTGTACACCGCAGCGGTATAGGTCTTGCCGATGATGGCCTTGAGGTCGTCCGCCGGAATGTCGGTGATGAACTTCGACAGCACCGCAAAGGCGAGGTCGGCATACGACAGCTTGCGCCACGCATCCAGCTCGGCGCGCGTGACCTGCGGATAGGCCTCCGGCAGATACAGCCCGCCGTCGGGCGCCAAGCCGCCCAGCAGGATTTCGGTGAAGGTCTTCGCGGGCGCGTTGCCGCGGGTGGAGATGTATTTCATTCGTGTTACCTCAACATCAGGTAGGTTGGGTGGAGCGCAGCGATACCCAACATTGAAAACCGTTTGATGGGTATCGCTGCGCTCCACCCATCCTACATAAAATTAAATCTCTTCAACCAGAAACAGCAAAACAGTCGGCGTAACCGAGCGCCCTTTATGTCGGCTCGCCGAACCCGCTGAAATATTGATCTCGGACCCTTCCGGGTAACGCACCAAACGACCGTAAAAATCGATTTCCAGTTCGCCCAGAACTACAAAACCAACATGCTCTTTCTCGCACCAATTCGGATCTTTGAAATCAGAAGAAAATTCCTGCAAGCGAAGATTTTTATTGCCGCTTTGTAAGTATTTAACTCTAGTTCCACCTTCCCAATTAGGCCATTCCGAAGAATCAAACGAGCCTTTGTGTTGTTCCCACAACTCTCTGTATTGTTCCATTTCACCCTCTCCTCCAGCCCCTCTCCCGCGAGCGGGCGAGGGGAGTTTGTTACTTACCCAACTCTTCCATCCGCAGTTTGGTCACTTTGCCCGCCACGACACCCAGCGCCTCGATCTTCGCAATCGCCGCGTTGATGCGCTTCTCGCGCGTCTGGTGCGTCAGCAGGATCAAGTCGGTCTGGTCTTCGCCTTCGCCCGGCTCTTTCTGGATCACGGCGTCGATCGAAATCTGTTCGTCGGCGAGGATGCGCGTGATGTCGGCCAGCACGCCCGGCTTGTCCTGCACACGCAGGCGCAGGTAATAACTGGTTGTGACTTCGTCCATCGGCAGGATCGGCAGGTCGGACAACTGGTCCGGCTGGAACGCCAGATGCGGCACGCGGTGTTCCGGGTCGGCGGTGTGCATGCGCGTCACATCGACCAGATCGGCGATCACCGCGCTGGCGGTCGGCTCCGCGCCGGCGCCCTTGCCGTAATACAGCGACGAACCGACCGCATCGCCCTGCACCAGCACCGCGTTCATCGCGCCTTCGACATTCGCGATCAGGCGCTTGGCCGGGATCAGCGTCGGATGCACGCGCAGTTCCACGCCTTCGGCAGTGCGCCTGGTGATGCCGAGCAGCTTGATGCGGTAGCCGAGCTGTTCGGCATACTTGATGTCGGTCGCATCCAGCTTGCTGATGCCTTCGATGTACGCCTTGTCGAACTGCATCGGGATGCCGAATGCCAAGGCGGAAAGAATCGTGATCTTGTGCGCGGCGTCCACACCTTCGATGTCGAAGGTCGGGTCGGCCTCGGCGTAGCCCAGACGCTGCGCCTCTTTCAGCACGGCGTCGAAGCTCAAGCCCTTGTCGCGCATCTCGGACAGAATGAAATTTGTCGTGCCATTGATGATCCCGGCGATCCACTGGATGCGGTTCGCAGTCAGGCCTTCGCGCAGCGCCTTGATGATCGGAATGCCGCCCGCGACCGCCGCCTCGAACGCGACCATCACGCCTTTGTCCTGCGCCGCCTTGAAAATCTCGTTGCCGTGCGTCGCGAGTAAAGCCTTGTTCGCGGTGACCACGTGCTTGCCGTTCGCGATCGCTTTCAGCACCAGCTCTTTCGCAACACCGTAGCCGCCGATCAGCTCGATGACGATGTCCACTTCCGGGTCAGCGACGACCGAGAATGCATCGTCGGTCACGCGACAGGCGCCGCCGGTAACTTGCCGCGCCAGCTCCAGATTCTTGTCTGCGACGACCGTGATGCGGATCGGCCGCCCGGCACGGCGCGCGATTTCCTCCGCGTTGCGCCGCAGCACCGTGAAAGTGCCGCCGCCTACCGTACCGATGCCGAGAAGCCCTACGTTGATTGGTTTCATAAAATCAGTTCCTAGTCGTTAGTCGCTAGTCACTAGTTGGAAGCGCGCCGTTTTTTTAACTAACGGCTAACGTCTAACGACTAGCGACTACATTCTGTCCCGTACTTCTTGCGGTAGCCTTCCAGAAAACGCGCGATGCGCCCGATCGCTTCGGTCAGGTCATCCATATTCGGCAGGAACACCACACGGATGTGGTCGGGATGTATCCAGTTAAAGCCGCTGCCCTGCACCACCAGCACCTTCTCGGTTTCCAGCAGCTCAAGAATGAACTTCTGGTCGTCTTTGATCGGGTAGATTTTCGGGTCGAAACGCGGAAATAAATACAGCGCAGCCTTGGGCTTGACGCAGGTCACGCCGGGAATCGCGGTCAGCAGTTTGTAAGCCAGATCGCGCTGCTTGCACAGCCGCCCGCCTGGCGCAATCAGGTCGTTGATGCTCTGGTAGCCGCCCAGCGCGGTCTGGATCGCAAATTGTCCGGGCACGTTGGAGCACAGGCGCATCGAAGCCAGTATCGTCAGGCCGTTGATGTAATCCTGCGCATGTTTCTTCTCGCCCGACACCACCATCCAGCCGGCGCGATAACCGCAAGCGCGGTAATTCTTCGACAGGCCGTTCATCGTGATGAACAGCACATCGTCGGCCAGCGAGGCAATCGAGGTGTGCGTCGCGCCGTCGTACAGCATCTTGTCGTAGATCTCGTCGGCAAAGATGATCAGTTCATGTTCGCGCGCGATCTGGATGATCTCTTTCAGGATGTCATCGGAATACAGCGCACCGGTCGGATTGTTCGGGTTGATCACGACGATCGCGCGCGTGTTCGGCGTGATCTTGCGGCGCATATCGGCCAGGTCAGGCATCCACTCGTTCTGCTCGTCGCAGATGTAATGGCGCGGTGTGCCGCCCGCCAGCGTAACGGCAGCCGTCCACAATGGATAGTCCGGCGCAGGAACCAGCACCTCGTCGCCGGTGTTGAGCAGCCCCTGCATCACCATCACGATCAGTTCCGACGCGCCGTTGCCGATGTAGATATCCTCCAGCCCGACCCCGGCGATCTTCTTCGACTGGCAGTAATGCATGATCGCCTTGCGCGCCGCGAACATGCCCTTCGAATCCGAATAGCCGGACGAATTCGGCATGTTGCGGATCACGTCCTGCTGGATCTCTTCCGGCGCCTCGAAACCGAACGGCGCAAGGTTGCCGATGTTCAGCTTGATGATGCGCTGGCCTTCCTCCTCCATCTGCTTGGCGCGCTCCATAACCGGCCCGCGGATGTCGTAGCACACGTTGGAAAGCTTGGTCGATTTCAGGATCGGTTTCACGATTTCTCACACTCAAATTGGTTCGGGTCAACGTGCAGTCACACGATGGTAGAATCATGCCATGCACGCAATCACCGCAAGGGGCGCGATTTTACCTGCGCCGCCCCCATACGGCAAACCCGATACCACCAACGGAGACAAGATTTGAAACTACACCTGTCCAAGCTGGGCGACACCAAACTATTCACCGCCTATGGCGCAGACCATGTCGCCGTCAACGGCGAACGCTTCGAGCGCAGCGTCGCGGTGCAGGCGGAAGAAGTGCGCAGCGATTGGGCTGCTGCCAGTTTCGACGCGCTGGATGAAACCCACTTCACCTGTTTTCTGGCGTCCAGGCCGGACGTATTGTTGCTCGGCACCGGCGCGCAGCAACGCTTCGCCCATCCGCGCCTGTACCGTGCATTGACCGATGCGGGCATCGGCGTAGAGTGCATGACCACCCCGGCAGCCTGCCGCACCTACAACATCCTGGTGGCGGAGGGACGCAAGGTGGTAGCGGCGATTTTGTTGTAGCACTCTCAATAACCGTTCGTCCCGAGTACCGCGCATAGCGCGGTGTATCGAGGGAAGTAGCCCGCATAGCGGGCGTATCGAAGGATGACAACAGGAGGAACAAAATTTGGCTTTCTGGGTTTATCTACTGCGTTGTGCCGATGATTCATACTATACCGGCCACACAGACAACCTTGAGCAACGCATCGGTGAGCATCAGTCCGGAGTTTGCTCAGGCTATACAGCCAGTAGATTGCCTGTTAGCTTGCTCTGGTCACAGGAATGCGCAACACGCGAAGAAGCATTGTCAGCCGAGATGCAAATCAAAGGTTGGAGCCGCAAGAAAAAAGAAGCAATGATGCGCGGTGATTGGGCGGGTGTTGCACTTCTGGCTAAAAAAACTTTGAAAAAACAGCCTATAAACCTCCTGAAAATTGATATATCAATACGCCCATTCTCCCTTCGATACGGCGCTATGCGCCTACTCAGGGCGAACGGTCACTAACTTATAGAACGCCATGAACCCATCCCTGAACAACGTCATCCTCCAAGCCGAACAAGTCATCGCCGGCAAGCCGCAGCAGATCCGGCTGGCACTCACCTGCCTGCTGGCGCGCGGCCATCTGCTGATCGAGGATCTGCCCGGCGTCGGCAAGACCACGCTGGCGCATGTGCTGGCGCGCACGCTAGGCTTGCAGTTCCAGCGCATCCAGTTCACCAGCGACCTGCTGCCCGCCGACATCCTCGGCGTGTCGGTGTACCAGCGCGCCGGCTCCGATGCCACAACCGGAAAATTCGAATTCCATCCCGGCCCGATCTTCGCGCAGATGATCCTGGCAGATGAAGTGAACCGCGCCACGCCGAAGGCGCAGAGCGCGCTGCTGGAAGCGATGGAGGAACAACAGGTCACGATCGAAGGCACGACACGCGTGCTGCCCGCGCCATTCTTCGTCATCGCCACACAGAACCCTGCCTATCAGGTCGGCACCTTCCCGCTGCCGGAATCGCAACTCGACCGTTTCATGATGCGCATCCGCATGGGCTACCCGGACGCGCAGGCGGAACGCGGCCTGCTCTCCGGCACCGACCGGCGCGAGATCGTCGCCCGGCTCGAGCCGCAAATGGAAAGCGCGGAACTGCTGGCGTTGCAGCAGCGCGTCAAGGCAGTGTTCGTCTCGTCCGCGCTGCTCGACTACCTCCAGGCCATCCTGCGCCACACGCGCGAAGCGGCGCACTACGCCCACGGCCTCAGCCCGCGCGCCGGACTCGCGCTGCTCTCCGCTTCGCGCGCCTGGGCGCTGATCGACGGGCGCGACGCGGTGCTGCCGGAAGACGTGCAGACCGTGCTGCCCGGCGTGGTCAGCCACCGGCTGCAAGCCGTCGGCGAACGCTCCCGGCTGGACAGCGATGCGCTGGCACGCGAACTGATCGAAGCGGTGGCAATCCCATAACACCGTGCTCAACGCACTCAAACAAAAAACCCTCGCTTGGCTGTTCCGCCCAAAAATCGAGCGCGGCGCCGTCACGCTGACCCAGCGCCGCATTTTCATCCTGCCGACCCGGCAGGGGCTGGCATTGGCCTGCGTGCTGGTGCTGATGCTGCTCGGCGACATCAACTACAACCTGAGCCTCGGCTATGTGCTGACCTTCCTGCTGGCGATGGTGGCGGTGATGTCGATGCTGCACACATTCCGCAATCTAGCGCATCTGGAGATACGCGCCGGTCGTGCCGATGCGGTGTTCAGCGGCGAGACGGCGCACTTCATGCTGCACTTCCGCAACACCAGCAACTTGCCGCGCTACCGGCTCGAATTGCGCGACGCCGATGGCAACACGATCAGCTTCGATGTACTGCCCCGGCAAGATGCCGTGATCGCCTTTCCGGTTCCCGCGACGCGACGCGGCTGGCTGGAATTGGGCAGGTTGACGCTGCAAACCGGGTTCCCGCTCGGCCTGTTCCAGGCTTGGTCATACCTGCATTTCGACACGCGCTGCCTGGTCTATCCGAAGCCACTGGAAAAGGCGCCGCTGCCGCCGGGCAACGCGCCGGACGACGCCGGAAAACGTAGCAGCGCCGGGGATGACGATTTCACCGGGCTGCGCAACTACGTAGCGGGCGACGCACTGCCACGCATCGCGTGGAAAGCGTTCGCGCGCGAGCAAGGTTTGCAGGTCAAGCAATTTTCCACACAGACCGGCGAAGAGTTGTGGCTGGACTTTGCCGACGTACCCGACCGTACCGATGAAGAAAAACTGGCGCGCATGACGCGCTGGGTGCTGGATGCCGAAGCGCAGGGGTTGCGCTATGGGCTGCGTTTGCCGGGCAGTGAACTGCCCGCAGGCAATGGTGCTGCGCAGCGCGACGAATGCCTGCGCCGACTGGCGTTGTTCGGATTGGGTGAAAAAAACCTATGAACAGGCTGCTGAAAAACGTCGCGAGCGCAACTCGTAGGATGGGTGGAGCGCAGCGATACCCATCAATTTATTATCGTGGAATGATGGGTATCGCTGCGCTCCACCCATCCTACCGCACTATATATTGGTTATGCGCAAGAGTAACGAAGCCATGAGCAAGCCCCTCCTCTACGGCTTACTGCTATCCATCCTGATGGTCATCGCACCCCATGCCGACCACTTGCCGCCGTGGGTCAGCACGCTGTGCGCCGCACTGCTGCTATGGCGCGCCTATCTCGCCCGCACTGGTAACGCATTACCGAGGCGCTGGCTGCTGATCCTGCTCACCGTCGCCAGCGCTGGCAGCATCGCGATCAGCTTCCGTAGCCTGTTCGGGCGCGATGCCGGCGTTGCGCTGCTGATCCTGCTCACGACGCTGAAATTCATGGAGCTGCGCAGCCCGCGCGATGCGGCGGTGCTGCTCTATCTCGCCTGCTTCATCATCATCACCAATTTCTTCTACTCGCAGAGCATTCCCACCGCGCTGTACATGCTCGCGACGCTGTTTGTCATCATCGCCACCTGGATACACCTGCATGCGCAGACTGTCGCATTCAGGCCGCGCCTGCGCATCGCGGCCATCTTGCTGCTGCAAGCCGTTCCGCTGACGCTGGTGCTGTTCGTGCTGTTCCCCCGCGTGCCGGGCCCGCTGTGGGGGCTGCCGCAGGATGCCTTCGCCAGCAGCGGGCTAAACGACAAGATGTCGCCGGGCGACTTGAGCCGCCTGAGCCTGTCGGATGCGGTGGCGTTTCGCGTCAGCTACAACGGCAAACCGCCGCTCCGCGAGCAGATGTATTGGCGCGGGCCGGTACTGTGGGATTTCGACGGGCGCACCTGGACGCCCGGCATAACTTTGCCCGGCGCCGCACCGCAATTCACCGGGCTCGAACAGCCGGTTGATTACACCGTCACACTGGAGCCACATAACAAGACTTGGCTGTTTGCGCTCGATGTGCCGGATAACATCTCCGTGCCAGCAGGCTTGACTCCCGATTTCCAGATCGTGCAAAAAGAGCCGGTGAATGCGCGGCTGCGCTATCAGGCGCACTCACATCTCATTTACCGCGCCAACTTGCAGGAAACCCGCTGGCAAATACAGCGCGCACTGCAACTGCCTTTGCACTTCAACCCGCGCGCGCGCCAGCTTGCCAAAGAATGGCGCGCCAACAATATCAATGATATCGACGTGGCACGCGCCGCCCTCGCCTATTTCAACCAGAAAGGCTTTTTATACACGCTGGAGCCGCCGCTGCTCGGCGCCAACACCGTTGACGATTTCCTGTTCAACAGCAAGCGGGGGTTTTGCGAGCACTATGCCTCGGCCTTCGTATTCCTGATGCGCGCCGCGCATATTCCGGCGCGGGTCGTCACCGGCTATCAGGGCGGCGAATACAACGATGTCGGCAATTATTACATCGTGCGCCAATCCGATGCCCACGCCTGGGCTGAGGTGTGGTTCGCCGGGCAGGGCTGGGTGCGCATCGACCCGACCGCCGCGGTCGCGCCGTCACGCGTGAAAAACAACCTGTCCGCCGCGCTGCCGGATAACGCTGCGCTGCCGTTCATGGCGCGCAACCCGCCGCAATGGGCGCTCAACCTGCGCCTGAACTGGGACACACTCGCCAACCGGTGGAACCAATGGGTGCTGGGCTACGACACGGAACGCCAGTTCGCGTTCCTGACCCGCCTCGGCATCGAATCCGTCACCTGGCAAAAAATGGTGATCGGCATGACGATTGGGCTGGGACTGCTGGTTGGATTGTTCGCGCTGCTGATGCTGCGCCACTTGTTCGCACGCCAACCGGACAAGGTGCAAGCTGCCTGGCTCAGGCTATGCCGCAAACTAGCCAGAGCCGGATCGCCGCGCGCCGCACACGAAGGCGCGCAAGACTACGCCACACGCATTGCCGCCACGCGCCCCGATCTCGCCGAAGCGATGCGCGACATTGCGGGCCGCTACAGCATGCTACGCTATGGCAAAGCCCAAAGCGAACCGGCACGGCGCGAGTTCCTGAAGCGCATCACAAACTTCAAAACCTGACAGGGTATAATCCGCGCCACTTCAACTGACCTCATACACCATGCTCATCACCCGCCGCCTGGAATTCGATGCCGGACATCGCATCCCCAGCCACAATAGCCAATGCAAACACCTGCACGGGCATCGCTACGCGATCGAGATCACGCTGTCCGGCGACATCATCACCGCAGAAGGGCAACCCGAACAGGGCATGGTGATGGACTTCTCCGATGTCAAGCGCATCGCAAATGAAAAGCTGGTCGACGCATGGGATCACGCCTTTCTGGTATATCGCGGCGATCACACGGTGTGCGATTTCCTTGCAACCTTGCCGGATCACAAGACCGTCATCCTCGATGTCGTGCCAACTGCCGAAAACCTCGCACAGACTGCCTTCAGTATTCTCAACGACGCCTACCGCGACACTTACGGCAACCGCCTGCGCCTCGAACAAGTACGCCTCTATGAAACCCCCAATAATTGGGCGGACTGCGTGCGCGCTGCAAGTCTCTAAAATCAGGCAAGGCTGAACCATAGAGCAGGCATGCTCCATGCCTGCTCCACAGAAGCAACCCATCCGACAGCTAGCCCGGATATTTCATAAACTTACGCGCGCCCTCGCTTGTCTTTTGTTTGCTATGCAAAATTTTGTTCCGTCGGGTGTATGAATAACTACACCGCTCCTTCACAAAACGAAGTTTCAGTGCAGGCTAACCTTCAGGTTATGCCGTAACTAAAATTTGCCTATCAAACAAAATCCTGCGCGATCATCACGCGAACTCATGAAATATCCGGGCTAGGCCGAAATATCTAGATATTTCGGCATATACCAATCTTCTCTGAATAAGAGTACAACTAAATCTGCGAAGTAACGCCAAGAAGAATTAACGCGAGTTCAAGTTTGAAGTGCAACGCCTGACTTGAAAATAAATGGCCCGACAAAAATGCTGTTGATAGAGAACATCCACCGGCTCTTATGGCAAATGGCAACTAATCATGGATATGCAAGTTGAGCAAGCGATATTGAATATCCTGCTGCTTGAGGATGTGCCGGCTGACGCCGAACTGATAGAGAATGCGTTGCGCGAAGCGGGTCTATCGTTTACCGCCAAACGCGTTGATACCTGTGAGGCATTTATCCGGGCGCTGGAAGAATTCAAGCCGGACATCGTCCTCGCCGATTACAATCTCCCCACCTTCGACGGCTGCTCCGCACTGAAGATAGTCCGGCAGCAATTTCCAACCATACCGGTGCTGATGGTGACCGGCGCGATGGGCGACGAGAAAGCTATCGACCTGCTCAAACTGGGAGCCAGGGACTATATTCTCAAAGACCATCTGATGCGGCTCGGCCCTGCGGTGCAGCACGCCATTTCCGAAGAACAAGGCATACGCGCACGCAAGGCTGCGGAAAAGGCATTGCACGACAGCGAAGCACGCTACCGGCGCATCGCCGAAGGGCTCACGGATTACCAATATACGGTGCTTATCGAAAACGGACGGGCCGTGGAGACCACGCAAAGCCCGGCTTGCATGGTGGTGACAGGGTACAAGGCGGAAGAGTTTGCCGCCAACCCTCACCTATGGATAGAGATGGTCGCACCGGAAGATCGTGACTTGGTCAACGAGCAAGTGAGGAAGATTTTGCTGGGAACCGAGGTTCCGCCGATGGAACATCGCATCATCCGGAAAGACGGAGCACTGCGCTGGGTAAGAGATACAACCATTCTGTTCAAGAATGCCTCAGGAAAATTACTATCCTATGACGGCGTAATCAAGGACATCACCAAACAAAAACAATCAGAAGCACGCATCCAGAAATTGACCAGGCTCTACGCCACCCTCAGCCAAACCAACCAGGTTATTGTGCGCACCACAAACCGCCAGGACTTGTTCTGCCAGATTTGCGAAAAAGCGGTCACTCACGGCAAGTTCATCATGGCCTGGGTAGGGCTAGCGGATAAGGCAACACGTATGGTCAGGCCTGTCTGCCACTACGGCGCCGAGCAAGACTATCTGGCGAACATTGCCATTAGCACCGACGACATACCTGAAGGCCGGGGACCGACTGGCACATCGATCCGCGAAAATCGGGTCTGTTATGTGAATAATTTTATCTCCGACGAACGCATCCGCCCCTGGCAAGAGACCGCACTGAAACGTGGCTTCTATAGCTCTGTCGCACTGCCGTTGCGGTTGAAGGGCAAGGTCATCGGGGCGTTGACCATGTATTCAGCCGAACTGGATTTCTTCGATGCCGAACAACTGGGGTTGATGGAAGAAATGTCCGACGATATTTCTTTCGCACTGGACGGCTTCGAGCGCGAAGCACAACGCCAGCAGGCCAAAGAAGAGCGTGTGATAGCCTTGGGAAAATTGCAAAAGGCGCTCGAGGACAGCATCCAGGTGGCGGCCTCAATTGGCGAAATGCGCGACCCCTACACGGCCGGACATCAGCAACGGGTAAGCCAACTGGCGGCGGCAATTGCCATCGAGATGGGGCTCTCTGATGCACAAGCCGAAGGCATCCGCTTCGGCAGCCTGATCCACGACATCGGCAAAATCGGCGTACCCGCCGAACTTCTGAGCAAGCCATCCAGGCTATCGCCGCTGGAAATGCAACTGATCCAGACACACTCCAAGGCAGGCTACGAAATCATCAAGAACATCGAATTCCCCTGGCCGGTAGCGCAGATGATCCTGCAACACCACGAGCGGCTGGATGGCTCTGGCTACCCGGCCGGCCTGAAAGATAGCGACATCCTGCTGGAGGCAAGGATCATTGCCGTTGCCGACACGGTAGAGGCCATGTCGTCGCACCGCCCATACCGCCCCGGCCTCGGCATAGATGCGGCCCTGGCGGAAATCACCGCTGCAAGCGGCGTGCGCTATGACCCGCAGGCGGTGGAAGCCTGCATCCGGCTGATCCGCGACAAAGGCTTCGCATTCAAACCTGGCTAGTTTTTCTGGTGCTTATCCGGACACCGGTGTTTTTCTGGACATGCCAGGCGGCTTGGTTCAAAATGCGCGACCCCGGAGGGCTGGCAGAGCGGTTGAATGCACCAGTCTTGAAAACTGGCAAGGGTTTGCGCCCTTCGTGAGTTCGAATCTCACGCCCTCCGCCAAGACCATAGTTTTAACCAGTCTCAAGAAATCTCATAAACCCGCACTGCATATAGCTTTGACGGTTTTTTAACGCCCAAACGGTATCAAGCAACCTCACCAAACTTTGCTCGCCATGTGTAAAACGACCTGTCACTGAAGCCATGCTGGCGGCATAGCTCCTTTACCGGGACGCCGCTTTCAGCCTGCTTCAAAAACCCAATGATCTGTTCTTCCGTAAATCGCGCCTTCAAGTCCGTTCTCCTTCTCAAAGATAAACTTTAGGGCACTTCTAAAAATCCAGAGTTCGCCCAAATGCAAGGCGTGGAAAAAATTTGCGAGCATCCGCTATGCGGATTGCCTGCTTAGGCGCGCAATAGCCAAGCAGGAGGCACGAACGTGCCCACCTTAATGATTTTAAGATTTTGGTTTTCAGCTTTTCCTCCCCTGTGCGCCGCCGAGTAGCGCAGGCTGGTCAGGGGGTGTCGGCGAGGACTGATGAAACAACTAGCCATTCGACTAGGCCGGCAAAAGACGCCAGCCAAGTCGCTGGTTATGTCTGAGCGCGCAGCGCGAGTTCCGCAGCCGCCTGACCAGTCGAGCAACGCAGGGAACCGCGAAGCGGCGGCAAACCGGGGGCGATTTCTTTTGGTTACTTTTCTTGGCAAGACAAGAAAAGTGACTAGCTGCCGGGCTACCCCCGGCGGTGCTGATTTTGATTGATGGGTATCGCAGAGGTTCCGTCGGATGGTTTTCAGGTGTTATCATGCCGCGCATGGCACCTACCATTTTTCGCGCGCATGGATTTCGGTTCTTTTTCTTCTCTCGCGAAGAGCCGCGTTTGCATGTTCATGTTTGCATGTTCATGTCAGCCATGCTGAGGGAGAAGCGAAGTTTTGGTTGGAGCCGCAAATCGCTTTGGCGCAGAATATCGGCTTGAGTAGCAAGGCACTACGACAAGCGCAGACGCTCATTGAGGAGCACGAACATGACATCCACACTGCTTGGCAACAACATTTCGGAAGTTGAAGTTACGAATGTTTCAAAGCACGGCTTCTGGCTGTTGTTTGGAGACGAGGAGTTGTTCGTGGCTTTCAGTGAATTCCCGTGGTTTGCAGATGCGCCGATTCGTCAGTTGATGCATGTCGAACTGCCGCAACCTTACCACTTGTATTGGCCGGAATTGGATGTCGATCTTGCCGTTGAATCGATCCGCAATCCACAAGCGTTCCCGCTTGTGGCACACTACTAATTCAAGCGCTTACCCGCAACACCAGCCCCTTCAAATATGCCCCCTCCGGAAAACTGAGCAACACCGGATGATCGACACTGGCGTGCAGGCGATGCACGATCTGTGCATCGACACCGGCGTCGAGCGCAGCGCCCGCGATGATCTTCTGGAACAAATCTTCGCTGATGCCGCCGGAGCAGGAATAAGTGGCGAGCAGGCCGCCCGGCCTAAGCAGCTTGAAGCCGAGCAGGTTGATGTCCTTGTAGCCGCGCGCGGCTTTTTCGGCGAACGCGGCGGTGGGGGCGAATTTTGGCGGGTCGAGGATGATGAAGTCGAAGGAGCGGCCCTGGTCACGCAGTTTGCGCAGTGCCTGAAACACGTCAGCCTCCTGCCATTCGGCACGTGTTGCATCGAGGCCGTTGCGGGCCAGATTCTCCTCGGCGATACGCAGCGCATCACCCGACGCATCGATCGACAGCACCGATTTTGCACCGCCGCGCAGCGCGTACAGCGAAAAGCCGCCGGTATAGCAGAAGCAATTCAGCACCTCCTTGTCGCGTGCCAGCGCTCCGGTCAGCGCGCGGTTGTCGCGCTGATCGAGATAGAAACCGGTCTTTTGCCCAGCCGCGACATCCACCTTGAAGCGCAGGCCGTGTTCGATGACTTCGACGTTCTCCGGCAGCGTACCGCGCAATATACCGTTGCGAATTTCCAAGCCTTCCAGTTCGCGCGCATCCGAATCGGAACGTTCATAGATACACACCGGTTTGCACAACGCTTGCAGCATATCGGCGATGGTGTCGCGCCAGCGTTCCACCCCGGCGCTGCCAATCTGCATCACCAGCACTTCGCTGTATCGGTCGACAATCAACCCCGGCAGGCCATCCGATTCGGCGTGGATCAGACGCATGCCGCTGCTGTTGTCAGCCAGCTTCAATTCAGCGCGTGCCGCCAGCGCATTAGCGATCCGGTTGCGCAAAAACTCCGCGTCGATAGCCTCCGCTTCGCGCCACGACCAGACGCGCGCGGTGATTTGCGATGCGGGACTATATGCCGCCCAGGCGAGAAAGTTTCCGGCGGCATCGCGCACCGGCAAGGTAGCGCCGCTGGCAGGCGTGCCATCGATGCGCTCGACTGCGCCGGAGAATATCCACGGATGCTTGCGCAACAGCGATTTTTCGCGGCCTGCCTTCAGGATGATCGCGGGCTGCGCAGTGGCCATGCCGGTATGCGGCTGTGCTGCGCCACGCGGCTTCTGTTCGCCCGCTGCTTGCCCGCTACGCTTGGTGCGGTTGCGAAAATCCCGGTTCCCCTGCGACGAGCGGTGCGTTGTCTTGTGTTTCTGGCTGGTCATGTTTTTTCTTGGGTTTTCTTCTTGGCACGCGGATGCGCCGCATCGTAAATCTTGCTCAGATATTGAAAGTCGAGATGGGTATAGACCTGGGTGGTGGAAATGCTGGCGTGGCCGAGCATTTCCTGCACCGCGCGCAGGTCGCCGGACGATTGCAGCACGTGGGTGGCGAACGAGTGGCGCAGCAGGTGTGGATGCACGTTGCTGGTGATGCCCTGTTTGATGCCCCACTGCTTCATGCGCAGTTGCACCACGCGCGGCGAGATGCGCTGACCACGCGCGCCGACGAACAATGCAGCCTCATCCGCTTTGGCAAGTTGGTCGCGTACTGCCAGCCAAGCCTGCAACGCGGCGATCGCAAACTGGCCGAGCGGCACGACGCGCGTCTTGCTGCCCTTGCCGGTGACACGCACTTCACCGGCGCCGATGTCGAGCTGTGACGGATCGAGGTTGACCAATTCAGCCAGGCGCAAACCGGATGAGTAAAACAGCTCGAACATCGCCTTGTCGCGTATCGCCTCCGGTGTATCGGCGTGCAGGTCGACGAGCCGTGCCGCTTCATCGGGCGACAGCGCCTGTGGCAATGCCTTGGGCGACTTGGGTGCGCGCAGCCCGACACAGGGGTTGTCGGCAAAGCCATGATCGCGCATCAGGTAAACAAAGAAACCGCGCCATGCCGACAGCATGCGCGCCAGCGAACGTCCGCCTAGCCCTTTGCTGTGCAGTTGCGCGATATAGCGGCGGATGTGATGTATCTTGAGGCTGGCGAGCGGCGTGTCGGCGGCAAGCTCGAACAGATGCCGGAGGTCGCGCGCGTAATTCTCGGCGGTCAGTTCCGAGTAGCGTTTTTCATTGCGCAGCCACGCCAGATAGCCTTGCAGATATTGCCGGTTAGGCCCTTCGAGCGTGCCCAGGGCAGGTGTGGAGATATCCGGCATCGCTAACGTCTACTTGCGGCCTTTTGCGCTAAGTTGCAAGGTGCGGGCATAGCGCGGCACTCGCCGCATCGGCGATGCACTGCAAAAACACCGTGCCCATCTCCGGATAGAAGCGCTGCTTGTCTTCACTGGCCAGCGCCAGCAGGCCAATGGTCTCACTGCCCACACGCAGTGGCAGATAGGCAAAAGAACGCAGTTGCGCGGTGCTCTCGCCGAACCAGGCTGCGGTATCGTGTGCGGCATGATGCAGGCACACCGGCTGTGCCTGTGCATCGGTGAATGCCAGCGTTTCTGCGCTGGGCGGATTGACTTGCCATAGCCGCAACGCGGCATGCGGCACGGCAAAAATGTCGCGTAACAGATGCGGGATCATCTCCTGCAATGTATCCAGATCGCGCCCGGCAAACAGCGAGAGGACGAACTTGTGCACCTTGTACTGAAGGGCGTCGTTCTCTTCGGCGCGCTCGACCAGATCATAAAGCTTTTTCTCCAGATCCTTGTTCTTCTCGCGCAGCGCCAGCAACTGGCGTTCGGAAAGCGAGATCGTGCGCCCGCCATGCGGGTGCGGCAGACTGATCTGCGCCAGTGTCTCGACATGTTCTTCAAAGAACTGCGGGTTGTTCTGCAAGTAATGTGCGACGTCTTCTGCTCTCATTTTCACTCCCTATAAATTTATTTCGCCGGCAAATACCGTAACTGCCGGGCCGGTCATCTGCACGGCTGCGCCCCCCCCGGCCCAGGCGATCGTCAACACACCGCCGCGTGTGGCGACGTTCACCGGGCTATCCAGCAGGCCGCGGCGAATGCCGGCCACGACTGCGGCACAGGCGCCGGTGCCGCACGACAGCGTCTCACCCGCCCCGCGCTCATACACGCGCAAGCGGATGCGGCCACGATCCACCACCTGCATGAACCCGGCGTTGACACGCTTGGGGAAGCGCGGATGGCGCTCGATCAACGGGCCCAGCCCCTCCACCGGCGCCTGTTCGACATCTGCCACCACCTGCACCGCATGCGGGTTGCCCATCGACAATACGCTGATGGCCAGCGTCTCGCCCGCCACTTCGAGCGGCACAGCCGCCGCACCGCTGTCGCCGTCGAACGGGATACGCGCAGCATCAAAGACCGGCACCCCCATGTTGACCGTCACGCGCCCGTCTTGTTCGAGGCGCGGCGAGATCAGCCCGCCCTTGGTCTCCACGACGATCTCACGCTTCGAGGTGAGTTTCTGCTCATATACGAAGCGCGCAAAACAGCGCGCGCCATTGCCACATTGTTCCACCTCGCCGCCATCGGCATTGAAGATACGATAACGGAAATCGGCTTCGGGATGCCGGGCTTTTTCCACCAGCAAAATCTGGTCGCAGCCCACGCCGAAATGCCGGTCGGCCAGCAGGCGCAATTGTTCCGCGCTGAGTTCGATATGCTGGCGCACGCCATCCAGCACGACAAAATCGTTACCCGCGCCGTGCATCTTGGTAAATTTCATCAACACTATTGTAATTCCCTGTACCTGAAGCATTCCACGGTATGGTCGTTGACCATGCCGGTCGCCTGCATGAAGGCATAGCAGATCGTCGTGCCGGCAAACTTGAAGCCGCGCCGTTTCAACTCCTTACCCATCGCATCCGACTCTGGCGTGTTTGCCGGAACATCGGCAAGGCTGCGCCACGCGTTTTGTCTCGGCTCGCCATCGACAAACTGCCAGATGAATTTCTCGAAGCTGCCGAATTCCGCCTGCACATCGAGAAACTTTTGCGCGTTGACCACTGCCGCACCCAGCTTCAGGCGGTTGCGCACGATGCCCGGATTCTGCAGCAACGATTCTATTTTACCCGCATCATAACGGGCAATGCGCATCGCATCGAAATCATCGAATGCGGCGCGATAATTCTCGCGCTTGCGCAGGATCGTGATCCAGCTCAATCCGGCCTGTGCGCCTTCCAGGAGCAGGAACTCGAACAGGCGGCGGTCATCATGCACCGGAACGCCCCATTCACTGTCGTGATATGCGCAATACAGCGCGTCATTGCCTGCCCAGGCGCAGCGGGCCTTCTTCATGTCTGCCGGTTTATTTTTTTGATATTGCATAGCTGCGTGCAATCGCGCCACATGCAGCGATCCATCACGACCGTAATCCCTGCCTGTTGCGCGCGCAGTGCGGCCTCCTGATGCACCACGCCCTCCTGCAACCACAGGTTCTTGACGCCCAACTTGATGCAGCTCTCGACAATCGCCGGCACATGCTCCGGCGCGCGGAACACGTCCACGATGTCCGGCAACTCCGTCAGGCTCTCCAGATCGGGATAGGCGCGCTCGCCCAACACCTCGCCACCCAGCGGATGCACCGGGATGATGCGGTAACCCAACTCCTGCAAACCGCGCGCGACGCGAAAGCTGGGGCGTGTTTCGTTCGGCGACAGCCCAACTACCGCAATGCTGTGCGCCTGATGCAGCAACCGGCACATTTCATTTGGGTCCGGATTGGCGAATGTCATATCGTGAGCTTTGCGTTTTCAAACCCGTAAGATAACATTTTTGCGATAGCGTTTACCGCAATTTCCGGCGCAAAAATCACGGTTTCACGGTAACCCCGCTGCCGTACCCTACGATTAGCAGGTATCGCATGGACGGTGCGCCCAAAAAACGTTATGCTGCGCGCCTTTCCGTAACGCGCTCGTAGCTCAGCTGGATAGAGTATTGGTTTCCGAAGCCAAGGGTCGTGGGTTCGACTCCCGCCGAGCGCACCAATCAAGGTTAAAACTGGGCACTTGTTTACTCAAGTTGCCCAGTTTTATTTGTTCCATCGTTTCAGCCAAAGCAGCATAACTGCCTCTGATGGTCGCAGTCTTGTCCTGCACTACGATTTCATCCACCAAGATTTTCAGATAGCTCTTGGCCAACGGCGAGCCGTTAGCCAGCAGCTTCTCTCGCAGCACTTTTCCAAAAACGTCCACCTGACTTGCTTTAAGGTACTCAACAGCCGGTAACGAAACATCACGGCGAACCCCAGCCAGCTCAATGAACAAAGCTTCACGAGTCGCCTTGAGCTGTTGCGCGCGGCGTTGCGTAGTTTCGTCCAAATCAATCGTGCCGGTCTCAATCGCTTCCATAAGACGATTACGACGGTCTTCAACTTGCTTGATCTGGCGATTGATCTCGTTGACACGCTCTTGCTGCCCGTCCTTGGATGACTGGATGCGCTTGCGCAGCTCGGACATCAGCGATTGCAGACGATCCTTCGCAAAGACCTTCTCGGCCAGTTGTTGCAGGACCAAAGAGTCCAGCTTCTCCATCGGCAGGTTGTGGCTGCCGCAGGTGTGATTGCCTTGGCTCAAGCGACGAGTGCATTTGTAATACTTGTAGAGACCGCTCTTGCCGGTGGCCAGCGTCATGCTGGCGCCGCACCCGCACTTGAGCAAACCCGTCAGCAGAGTGGGGGAAGCGGTGACCCGTGGCGGGGTCTTGGCGGGAGCGCGCACTTCGCGCTTCGCTCGCACCCGCTCAAAAGTCGCCGCATCGATGATGGCGGGAATCGAGACCTTCACCCATTCCTCGGGCGGGCGGTTGCAGTTGTTCTTGGAGTCGCGGATGTTGGTGAAATACTCACCCATGTAAAGCGTATCCGATAGCACGGTTTGCACCTTCTGCATGCGCCAGGGTTTGCCGCGCATGAGTAGTCCCTTGTCAGTGAAATACTTGGCGATCTCTTTGCAGCCCATTTCGCGTCCTTCATGCCCACGTAGGTATAAATCGTAAGCCTTACGTACGATTCCGGCTTCCACCTCGTTGATGGCGAGCTTCTTCTTATGGCGACCACGACTGCCTGCAATATCTGTCGTGATGGCCTGATAGCCGAAGGGAGCGGAGGAGCCGTTGAAGAAACCCTGCCGTGCGTTCTCTTTCATGCAACGGCTAACGTGCTTTGAGATTTCCTTGCTCTGATGTTCGTCGAACAGGTTGATGATGCGCCGCATCATCTCCCCGCTAGCGTCATCGCTGGTAGGTTGGGTGATGGAAATGACTTTGACCTTGTTCTTGGCCAGCTTGCGCTCATACACGCCGAACTCGACACCATCGCGGAAGAAGCGCGACAGACTGTGGATGATGATGGCCTCGAACGCGGCTGGTTTCTGCAAGGCATCCGCGATCATCTTCTGGAAAACGGGGCGCTTGTCGTCGGTGGCGGATGCGCCCGGCTCGATGTACTCCTGCACCACTAAATGACCGTTGGTTTTCGCCCACACATTCAGCTGGCGCAGTTGGTCTGGAATGGATAAATCATTCTCGGCTTGGCGTGATGTACTCACGCGTGCATAGATGGCAATGTGCATGTCAGTTTTCCTCTGCTTCGTATACTACATGGTCGCTTTGTGGATGGGTACCGCACTCTGTCGATTCGTCTGAACCGGAACAGTTCTTCTCATGCGACATCATGGTTTTGATCAGGTCTGGCAGGATGGATTGCAGTAAATCTAGCTCATCGTCACAAATGATGTCCGCAGCAGAATTGAACCGAACCCTGACATCAAAATCTGAAATGTCGCCTTTGCCACGATTGGAGGGGCGGGACGCACGGGTTGATCGCGGTCTGGCTGGATGATGATGTTTGCGCATAGCATGTCATTTCTCCCCAGTCGGGGGATAGATGACACGCTGCGCGCCGCACGTTGTCGTTCTCTCAGCCTGTTCGAGAGTGGAGGTGAGTGGGTTGAGAGCAGATTGCACCTGCTTTGATCTCGCACACTACATTTGCGCTATTTGCCTGTTCGATAGGCACCTTACGAACTGTCATGACCGTCGCCCACATCGAGCCGCCAAAACACCAGATTCGCTTTTTGCCGGCCCTTTTCCAAACGGGGCCAGCTCTTCTCGCCGATTCCTGCATCAAACGATATCTTCGACACTTCTGAGAGAGGCATGCCGGACGGAGGTGTTCTCTACCGCATCCGGTAAATAGACCCAAACCCAGCAATCTCGCTGTATCAAGCTTACGCCATCTAGCAGTTAAACGATTGCAATGAAATTGACCATACACGATGTCTGAAAAAAGTGTTAATCGAATTTATGACCGAATAAATTTGAATATCAAACACTGCTCTGGATGGCGGCTTTTTACCTGCAGGACGTTTTGTACGATGTTTGTATGATGCTTGTACGATTGATGTACGATGTTTGTACGATTTGTGTATTAAACCTGCATCCAAACTGCACATATTTGTATTATTTGATTCCTGAGTAAATTGAAGTACAGCTGGGTACAGGCACGGCAGTCATGTAAACATGACATGTGCGCAGGGTTCCCCTTGCATCCCCACCAGCCGTCGCCTGCGGCGGGTCTGGAATCAAAAACCAGAGCGTGTTACCACTAGGAGAATTATTCAGTATCTGCGCACCATGCGACCGGGTTGCAGTTGCCTGACGTAATCACTGCTCGTTGCAAAAATCTTCACGCTGGATCGCTGGACAACTCCCACGACAGTTCACACCTTGGAATCAGTTTTCCCGTTGAAATAAATACCCCCCCAATGGAGTTAGCCGTTCCCCAATTATTGCAACTTGAGTTGCAATAATTGCGGGGTGGTAGACAAACTTCAACATTGGTGTATGGTCAATCAACGGGAAATCGATCATGCCAAGGTGGTGTAAATGACTCCAGAAGATAAAAGTAAGGGCACGCAAGGAGCAATAAAACTCCACGACCGACTCGTTCAGATATGGGGAATGCAGCCAACCATATCGGGTGCGACTCAGCTCAGTTACGAGAACGCGCTGGTTCAATATGCCAAGCAGGAACAGAGTGCGATAAATGAAGGGCGAGAGTTCGTGCTCGACATCTCCAACAAGAATTCGCGCACAGTATTCACCGCAGCGATACGACGCAGTTCGTTAGCCAGACTGTTGGCAGCAGGACAATCCGATTCCGTCGCGCAAGCGATGCAAATCATGAACGACGTAACGGAGGACTTGCGACAGGTCGATGCAATGCTCGCCCGACAAAAAACAGTTGAGAAGTCGAGCAAGTCCGAAATCAACCTGTGGACAATGCGCATCGCCGGGATCGAGAAAATCTTCCCGGATTGGCGAGATCGACTGCAACGGAAAATGGCGCAATCGAAATACGCGGGATGCTTCGCCGTTCAGCGCGCTAGCGGTTGCAGAACCGAAGAACTCATCCGAGGGGTGCTCGTCAAAAAGGTCGCGGAAGGTGAATATCAGATTCACATTTACACAGCCAAGCAGCGGGCGGCTAATACTGACAATCGTGTGCGTATCATCAAGTCTTACGATCAGGTGCTGGAGGCATATGTCGGTGAAGTGAAACTACCCGTTGAGTTTGGCGTGTCGAATTCAGATTTGGATAAAGCCAGGGCAATAGCTAAAGCGAAAAACAATTACAAACAGACTATGGCGAACACCTCAAAGCGGCTGTTTGGATTATCTATCACTCCCAAGGCATTTCGAAGCTGTATGGCATCTGATCTTCGTGCTGCTGGAGCGTCCACGGTGGGTGTCGCTGAGTTTCTGGGACACTCATCGACAGCATGTGCCAATCGCTATTCGCGTGGATTGAATGTGCGAGGAAAAGCGCGCACTTCTCCTGCTGTGCTGGAGAGTGCTAGGGTCAAAGTACAGCCCAAGAGTATTTCGAAATCATTGGTGGATGCGCGGACGATTTCAGCGGCTTTCAAGAATTAAAGTAAATGGCTGTATCTACAGATAGCAACAGTCCTTATCTTCTCATTCAACGCCAATTTGAAACAGACGACGGCGGTGTGTGCTATGTCGAAACTCACAATGATGAGTACGTTGGCCACTTTCGTTTGCTTCCCTTTGACATCAGGCCGGAGGGAATCTCTACTGAGATCGATCGGGCGAACAATAGGAGAATTGACATAACATTTGACTTGTCAGCAGCCCTCTCTCACATCCTCTTGATTGAATCGACGATATGTTGATAGCTCACAAAATAGCTACGCTTAATAAGTGGCGGTAATTTTTTGTGGATATTTCCTTTTCAGTTAGGTTGGGGAAGGCTTTGTTTCTAATCACCCTGTGGCGATGCGTTGAATGCTTCGTTAAGGATTGCTGGTAAAAACCCCTGTGGCATGAACATTGCTGAAATTAACTTGGTTATACCGTATTGGTCAGTATTGCTGGCTGCTTGTTTAGAAAAAACTAAGTTAATTGTTTGGGGGGAGTGTGATGGGTAATGAGATGGTGAGCGACGGTGATCGTCGCGATTTTTTGATCAAGCTGACCTCGGTGGTTGGTGGTGCGGGCGTGGCGGCGACTTGCGTCCCGTTCGTGGCAAGCATGAATCCCAGCTCCGATGTGTTGGCGAAAGCCGAGACCGAGGTCGATCTCGCCGACATCACGCCGGGTGCGATGCGCACTGTTGCGTGGCAAGGCAAGCCGGTATTCATCCTGCGCCGCACACCCGAGCAGATCCAATCTGTCAGTGCATCGAATGGCGTTCTTGATCCGCAGCCCGACAATGCGCGTGTGCAAAATCCAGAATGGCTGGTCGTCATCGGTGTCTGCACCCACATGGGATGTGTACCGAACAAAGAAGGCCCGGGTTGGACGTGCCACTGTCATGGCAGCCAATATGACGATAGCGGTCGAGTCGTACACGGCCCCGCGCCGAAGAATCTTGAAGTTCCGCCCTACAAGTTTTTGGCGGACAACAAGCTCGTCATCGGGAGGGCTTAAGCATGTTTGCAAATGTCATCAATTGGATCGACCAGCGCTTTCCGCTCACGTCATTCGTCAAACATGAACTGACCGGATACCCCACACCGCGCAATCTTAGTTACTGGTGGAACTTCGGTTTCCTCGCCGGCTTGGTGCTGGTGTTGCAAGTCGCCACCGGCATTTTCCTTGCCATGCATTACAAGGCCGATGCGGCGACGGCATTCGACTCCATCCAACACATCATGCGCGATGTGAACTACGGTTGGTTGTTGCGTTACATGCATGCGGTCGGTGCTTCCGCATTCTTCTTCGTCATCTTCGTGCACATGGCGCGTACCTTGTACTACGGCTCGTATCGTGCACCGCGTGAATTGCTGTGGTGGACGGGGCAAGGGTTGCTGTTGTTGCTGATGGCGACCGCGTTCATGGGTTATCTGCTGCCGTGGGGGCAGATGTCGTTCTGGGGGGCGACGGTCATCACCAATCTGTTTCGCGCGACACCCTTTATCGGTGACGATGTGGTGATCTGGTTGCGCGGTGATTTTACCGTGGGCGATGCCACGCTGACGCGCTTCTTTGCTTTGCACTATCTGTTCCCCTTCCTCATCATCGGCGCGGTGGTTATCCATCTGGTCGCTTTGCACACAGTGAAGAGCAGCAACCCCAGCGGTATCGACCTCGCGCACAAAGACAACATCCCCTTCCATCCGTATTTCACGGCCAAGGATTTTTACGGATTGGGCATCTTCCTCATCGTGTACAGCGTGTTCGTATTCTTCATGCCGGACAGTCTGATCGAACCGGCCAACAACATCCCCGCGAATCCGATGCAGACACCCAACCACATCGTGCCGGAATGGTACTTCCTGCCGTTCTACGCCATCCTGCGCTCGGTTCCGAACATGGTGGGTGGTGTGGTGGCGATGGGGCTGTCGGTGATGATGTTCGCCTTCATGCCATTTCTGGATCGATCGCGTATTCCGGGTGGCGCGCATTACAGGCCGATCTTCAAGTTGCAGTTCTATCTGTTCATGATCGACATGCTGGTGCTGGGTTGGGTTGGCTATGTGCCACAGACCAGCTCGACGACGATCATCGGCCAGATTGCGACCTTGTGTTACTTCGGTTCGTTCTTCCTGATCCCATTCATCTCAAGAGTCGAAGAGCGCTGGTTGATCAAGCGCGGTTTGCCACAGGAGGTGATGACCTTGATAGACAAGGAGAAAAAAGAGATCGCTGAGCGCAAACTCAAAAACAGCCAGCGCAAAGGAGGCAAAGCATGAATACCTTTCTGAAGATGGCGCTGTTGTTCGGCTTCAGCCTGCATGCAGTGGCACATGAAGCGGCATTGGAAAAGGTCTCCGTCGCCAAAGATGTGCCATCGATAGAGCGCGGTGCAGAGACATTGATGGGAGCCTGCCACAGTTGCCACAGCATGAAGTACATCAAGTACCGGGACTTGATCAAATTCGGCATGGATAAGAAAAAGGTAAACGAGTGGAGTGGCGGCCAATCCTTGGATCTGCCCCTACTCGCGCAGATGTCCGAGAACGATGCAGTGCTAGCGTTCGGCAAAGCACCGCCCGATCTGAGCGTGATGACCAAGGCGCGCGATGGCGGGCCGCGTTATGTCTATTCGTATCTGATCGGCTATTACCAAACGAAGGACGGCCTGCCGGGCAATCATATCTACCCCGAAACAAAGATGCCCGATCCATTGGGAATCATCGGTGTGACGGACGAGAAACAACTCAGCGAGATACACGGCAAGGCGCGCGACATCGTATCCTTCCTGGCATGGGCAGCCGACCCGCGCGAGGAAGAGCGTCTGCGTCTTGGCTACTATGTGCTCGCCTATCTGTTCGTGCTGACGGTATTGCTCTACTTCGTCAAGAACCAGATATGGGCGCGCTTGGATCGAATCTCATAAGGAGTGCGAAATGAAAAAAGTGATGATGCAGTGTGTGGCGCTGCTTGCCCTGTGGGCTGCAACCTCAGCCGCCTTCGCGGCGAACGAAGTCAGCTTCAAGAAAGATGTCAGTCCCATCCTGCATGACTATTGCCTCAACTGCCACGAGCCAAAAGGCAAAGGGTTTGAGGCGAGCGGACTGGATATGCGCACCTACCAGAGCCTGATGAAAGGCACCAAGTTCGGTGCCGTCATCAAACCGGGCGACAGTTTCACCAGCATCTTCATCCAAGTCATCGACGGTCGCGTACACGACTCCATCAAGATGCCCTACGGCATGGCGGGGGGGCTTTCAAAAGATAAGATCGGTGTGTTGAAGCGTTGGGTCGATCAGGGCGCGAAGGATAACTGATTCAATATTGATGTCAGGATTAATGAGTTGATAGAGGAGAGCATCATGGGTTCATTCAGCATTTGGCATTGGTTGATCGTTTTATTGATAGTGATGTTGATATTCGGCACCAAGAAGCTGCGCAACATCGGCGAGGATCTGGGTGGTGCGGTGAAGGGTTTCAAAGAAGGAATGAAGAGTGGTGATGAACCCGCCAAACAGATCCGTGACGGAGCTCAGATCATCGAAGGCGAAGTCAAGCAACAGAGTGCGAGTAACGCCTGAGCGCAAGCTTGAGTGATAGGTATTAGCCCATGTTTGAAATCGGCTTCTCCGAGTTGGTCGTCATCATGGTGGTGGCACTGATTGTCATCGGGCCTGAGCGGTTGCCCAAAGTGGCGCGCACCATGGGTTTTTTGTGGGGCAAGGTTCAGCGTTACGTGAAAGGCGTTCAGAGCGATATTGAGCGCGACATGCAACTGGATGAGTTGCGACAGCTCAAGCTCAAGATGCAGCAGGAGGTTGCCGTTGTGGAGCAATCAGCCAGTCAGGTGCTGCAATCGGTTGATCATCATGTCCAGTCACTGGAGTCGACGATGTCGCCAACAACGGTTGCTCCACCAACCAAACCACTCGGCATTCCTGTGAGTGAAGGGGGCGGCGCAGCACCTGTAACTGCTGTGCAGCCGCCGCTTACCATTGAGTAGCTTTCATACTTCATTATTTTGAGTACCAGCGAAAACTTTATCGCTCACCTGATCGAGCTGCGCAAGCGGGTGATGAATTCGTTCATGGCGTTGGTGCTGGCATTCTTGGGGTTGGCCAACTGGACAAACGATCTTTACACCCTGCTGGCACAGCCATTGCTTTCCAAGCTGCCGCAGGGTGGGCAGATGATCGCCACAGATGTCACCACTCCATTTTTCGTTCCACTCAAAGTGACGATGATGGCAGCCTTCCTCGTTGCGCTTCCCTACATCCTTTACCAGTTGTGGCGCTTTGTTGCACCGGCGTTGTATGCAAAAGAGAAGCGGCTGGTATTGCCGCTCATTATTGCCAGCACCACGCTGTTCCTTTGCGGCATGGCCTTTGCCTATTTCGTGGTATTCCCGGCAGTGTTTGGTTTTGTGGTTTCCTCGGCACCGCACGGTGTGGCGGTGATGACTGACATCGACAAATATCTCAGCTTTGTACTGGGGATGTTCATCGCTTTTGGTATCACCTTTCAAGTTCCGGTGGTCGTGGTTGTGCTGGTGAGGATGGGTTTTGTGTCGGTGCGGAAACTGCGCGAGGTGCGGCGTTATGTGATCGTCGGCGCATTCGTGGTCGGTGCGATATTCACTCCTCCCGATGTGGTATCCCAGTTCATGCTGGCCGTGCCTTTGTGGCTGCTCTATGAAGCGGGCATCGTGGTGGCTGGCTGGAACAAGCCATAAGCGTCAGCTTATGTATCCTGCTGTATCGACCGAATAATCCGCGTCCGATATATGGACATTAGCTTTCCATCCAAAATTGAATAACGAGCGATTTGACCTCTCTTCCAGGAATCGCTCATTCATGTGCTCATCTGCTGAAGCCCAATGTTTGCAAGGGTTTGGTTAGATTTTGCCGAGGTGGCACGGAACTTGTTATCACAAGAGCGCAAGGATGATTTTCCGTTAGGGCGAACGGTCGATCATGCCGCAATAGCCTGTACTGATGACTAGGGAGAGAGAGATGTCTACAGAAACATTTTATGAAGTGATGCGGAGGCAGGGAATATCGCGCCGTAGTTTCTTGAAGTTTTGTAGTTTGACGGCGGCATCGTTGGGGCTGGCTCCGACGATGGCGCCCAGGATAGCCGAGGCGATGGAAAACAAGCCGCGCACACCGGTGATCTGGTTGCATGGTTTGGAGTGTACCTGCTGTTCCGAGTCATTTATTCGATCAGCACACCCGTTGGCAAAAGACGTGGTGCTGTCCATGCTTTCTCTGGACTACGACGATACATTGATGGCGGCGGCAGGTCATCAGGCCGAAGCCATCATTGATCAGATCAGAAAGAAATACAAAGGCAACTTCATTCTCGCGGTGGAGGGAAATCCGCCGCTGAATGAAGACGGGATGTTCTGCATTCATGGCGGACGGCCGTTTATCGAAGTGTTGAAAGAAACCGCCGCAGATGCCAAGGCGATCATCTCCTGGGGATCGTGTGCTTCATGGGGGTGTGTGCAGGCAGCCAAGCCGAATCCGACTCGCGCGACCCCGGTTCACAAAGTCATTTTCGACAAACCCATCATCAAGGTTCCCGGTTGCCCGCCTATCGCCGAGGTGATGACTGCGGTGATCACCTACATGCTGACTTTTGATCGCATCCCGGAATTGGATCGTCAAGGTCGCCCAAAGATGTTCTATGGTCAGCGCATCCACGACAAGTGCTATCGCCGACCGCACTTCGACGCAGGTCAGTTCGTCGAGAACTGGGACGATGAGGCTGCGCGCAAAGGATATTGCCTCTACAAGATGGGATGTAAAGGGCCGACCACCTACAACGCGTGTTCAACGGTGCGTTGGAACGGGGGAGTGTCCTTCCCTATCCAGTCGGGTCATGGCTGTATCGGTTGTTCGGAAGATGGCTTCTGGGATAAGGGTGGATTCTATGATCGCGTCACGGACATCAAGCAATTCGGTGTTGAGTCCAATGCCGACAAGATCGGTGCAACCGTGGCAGGAGTGGCTGGTGCGGCTGTAGCCGCGCATGCGGCAGTGAGCGCATTGAGCAAGGCGCGCAGTGGAGAGAGCGATCAGAGTAAGGGAGGGAAATAATTATGTCAGCTTATGAGACTCAAGGATTCAAACTCGACAATAGCGGCAAGCGAGTGGTGGTTGATCCGGTATGCCGCATCGAAGGGCACATGCGTGTCGAAGTGAATCTGGACAGCAACAATGTGATCAGAAATGCGGTTTCCACTGGCACCATGTGGCGTGGTCTGGAAGTGATCCTGAAAGGGCGCGATCCTCGCGATGCGTGGGCATTCACTGAACGTATCTGCGGCGTGTGTACCGGCACGCACGCACTGACATCCGTGCGCGCTGTGGAAGACGCTTTGAACATTCAGATTCCCGAGAACGCTAACTCCATCCGCAACATCATGCAGCTCACCCTGCAAGTACATGACCATCTGGTTCACTTCTACCATTTGCATGCCTTGGACTGGGTGGATGTGGTTTCCGCGCTCAAGGCCGATCCCAAGAAAACCTCTGCGCTGGCGCAAAGCATCTCTGATTGGCCGCTGTCATCACCCGGATATTTCCGTGATGTGCAGAATCGACTGAAGAAATTTGTGGAGTCGGGGCAATTGGGGCCGTTCTCCAATGGATATTGGGGCAGTCCGGCTTATAAATTGCCGCCCGAAGCGAACCTGATGGCAGTGACTCATTATCTGGAAGCGCTCGATTTCCAGAAAGACATCGTCAAGATTCATACGATATTCGGCGGCAAGAATCCGCATCCCAACTGGTTGGTGGGCGGTGTTCCTTGTGCCATCAACATCAATGATGTTGGTGCGGTGGGTGCGATCAACATGGAGCGTTTGAATCAAGTGTCGCAGATCATTGATCGTTGTATCGAGTTCACGGAAAAGGTCTATTTGCCCGATCTGACGGCGATCGCCTCGTTCTACAAGAGCTGGAACTATGGCGGTGGACTGTCCAGCAAGAACGTGATGTCGTACGGCGATATTCCCGATCATGCGAACGACTATTCGACCAGCAATCTGTTGTTGCCACGCGGCGCGATCATCAACGGAGACCTGAAGCATGTGCACGAGATCGATCTGCGCAATCCGGACGAGATACAGGAATTTGTGACGCACTCTTGGTACAAATATCCGGATGAGTCCAAAGGCTTGCATCCATGGGATGGCGTGACTGAGCCTAACTATCATCCAGAAGGCCCCAATTTCAAAGGCACGCGTACCAAGATCGAAAGTCTGGATGAAAGTGCCAAGTACTCTTGGATAAAATCCCCTCGCTGGAAGGGGCACGCGATGGAGGTGGGTCCTCTGGCACGTTATGTCATCGGCTATGCCAAGGGCAATCCGGAATTCAAGGAGCCGGTCGATAAGCTGCTCAAGGATCTGGGCGGCTTGCCTCTCACAACCATCTTCTCGACTTTGGGTAGAACGGCTGCGCGTGGTTTGGAGTGCCAGTGGGCAGCACACAAGATGCGCTATTTCTTTGACAAGATGATGGCGAATCTGAAGGCGGGTGACAGCGCGACTGCCAATGTTGAAAAGTGGGATCCCAGCACATGGCCGAAAGATGCCAAAGGCGTGGGCTTTACCGAAGCACCGCGCGGTGCACTGGGCCATTGGATCAGGATCAAAGACACCAAGATCGACAATTACCAGTGTGTGGTGCCCACCACCTGGAATGGTAGTCCGCGCGATCCCAAAGGGCAGATCGGTGCATTCGAAGCTTCATTGATGAATACACCGGTGGCGAAGGCCGATGAACCTTTGGAGATTTTGCGTACGCTGCATAGTTTCGACCCGTGTCTGGCTTGCTCCACTCATGTCATGTCTCCGGACGGACAAGAGATGAGTAACGTCACCGTCCGTTAATTGCGAAAGGAGATGGTCATGTCATTAAAATCGCATGAGGATGGTCCGATCGATGAAGTGGCAGCGGGGACAACGGTGTATGTGTACGAAGCACCGGTGAGGCTGTGGCATTGGGTGAACGCGTTGAGTATCGTGGTATTGGCAATCACCGGCTATTTGATTGCCAGTCCATTGCCAACTGTTCCGGGTGAAGCGAATGATCATTTCCTGATGGGATACATTCGTTTTGCCCATTTCGCGGCGGCCTATATTTTCGCTATTGGATTTTTGGTGCGGATCTATTGGGCGGTCGTCGGGAATCACCACGCCAGACAACTGTTCTATCTGCCAGTGACCGACAAGGTTTGGTGGGAGGGGCTGTTTCGAGAGATACGCTGGTATATGTTTATCGAAAAGACTCCCCACAAATACATCGGACACAATCCGCTGGGGCACTTTTTCATGTTCTTTGCCATCACGGTCGGCGGGATATTTATGCTGGTCACCGGGTTTGCCTTGTATGGTGAAGGGGCACAAGCCGGTACATGGAGTCATACCTTGTTTTCCAGCTGGGTGATCCCTCTCTACGGCCAAAGTCAGGATGTGCACACTTGGCACCATATGGTTGCCTGGGGGATCGTCGTATTTATGATTCTTCATGTGTATACGGCTATCCGGGAGGACATCATGTCGCGCCAGACAATGGTGAGCGCCATCATCAGCGGCCATCGTACTTTCCGAGAATAGTTTTCAACTCTCCTGTGCTAATCGGAAAAGTCTCCTCCAGATGCAAACCGTAAGTAATAAGGAGTTAGTTAACGCGGGCCCCAACCCGCGTTTTTTTTGGTCGTCACCGCGCATTCCAGTGCACCCGGGCTATTTTTTGGCCACACGCTATCTCAATCCCGGACACATCACTCAAGATGGTTTGGCAATCGCTTTGGGTATCTCGCGCCGTCGTGTGAATGAATTGGTGTGCGGCAAACGTTCGATCACACCGGACACCGCCGCGCGGCTCGCCCTCTATTTCAAAACAGACATTGCCTTTTGGTTGCAAATGCAGTTCTCCTGGGATTTGCATCACGCAAGACAGCTCTACTATCAGCAGGTAAAGAACATTCCACTGTCGAAGACAATGGGAAGGTAACTAACCACTGGCATTTTTTTGAGGTGGGAGGTCGATTTTGTAACTCGCTAATTATTAATAGGAATAAACACATCCTCGGCTGGCATGAGTCCTGCTGTTACAGAGGTGGTTACACAATGGGGGATGAAATGAAAAAGACGAAGTTGTTGCTGTTGGGAATTGGAAACATCTTGTGGGCAGACGAGGGGTTTGGCGTGCGTTGCGTGGAGGCGATCAATGGTGCTTATCAATTCGGAGAGGATGTGACTGTCTTGGACGGTGGGACGCAGGGGTTGTATCTATTGCACTTCTTGGAAGATGCACAGTATCTGATCGTGTTCGACGCGGTCGACTACGGCAAACTCCCTGGAGAAATGGTCATCGCCAAAGACGATGAAGTGCCCCGATTCATGGGCGCGAAGAAAATGAGTTTGCACCAGACCGGATTTCAGGAGGTGATCGCGTGCGCTTCATTGGCGGAAAGATTACCGGAATCGATGCTGCTGATTGGTGTACAGCCCGAGCAGTTGGAAGACTTTGGCGGCAGCTTGCGCGATGTGGTCAAGGCGCAGATCCCCAAGGCGATAGACGTGGCGTTGGAGCAGATCAGGCAGTGGGGCATTCCTTACGCTCCACGAAACTCTCGCGTGAGTGAAGAACGCCAGAGTGTCTTGCAGATGGCGCATTACGAAGCTGGACGTCCTTCCGCTGAACAAGCTTGTCGAATCGGCGATGAGCGATTTCTGAGCGGGCAGTTCTGATATGTGCATAGGTATCCCGATGCAAGTGATAGAAGCAAACGAGAACAGCGCGGTGTGTGTAGGTCGCAATGGTCGTCAAGTGATCAACACCATGTTGCTGGGGCGGGTGGAGGTTGGGCAGTGGCTGATGACTTTTCTCGATGCGGGGCGGGAAGTGATCGATGAACAAAGAGCGGGGATGGTGAATGCCGCACTGGATGGTTTGCAAGCGTTGTCTGAAGGTGGAGAGGTCAACTTGGATCTTTTCTTCGAGGATCTGGTAAGCCGGGAGCCTACGCTCCCGGAATTTTTGAGAAAGGAAAAGAAATGAGTGAGACACTCGAATTTTCAATGGTGAGAGCTGCCGAGATGAAAGAGAGTTTCAGCAAGCTGTTGGAACGTTTGCGAACACAAAGTCCAATCGTTTTGCTGGATAAGGAGGAGCTTGAAGCCTTCGTGATGGAAGGCGGCGATGGCATGGTGCTGTTCACGCAGGAGCCTGATCAGCAACCCGAAACCTGGGATGTGGCGGTGATCCTGCCTGAACTGCTCAAGCTGTTCGGCAATCGGCTACGCGCCGGAATCATCTCGCCCGATCTTGCGCGTGAAGAGAAGGCGCGGTACGGCATAACGCGCTGGCCGTCGCTGGTATTCGTGCGCGATGGTGGTTATGTCGGTGTGATCGACGGCATGCGCAACTGGGATGAATATACGCGCGAGATTGTGGGGATGCTGGAAAAACCCATAGGCCGTGCTCCCTCCATCGGCATTCCGGTGATTTCAACGGGCGGAAACTCTGCTTGTCACTAACTCAATTCAGGAGCAATCCAACATGAACGAATTTCCCATTCCGGTGGTGGCAGTAGGCCCTGGTTCACAACCCGTAGAAGACGAAGCGTTGGACTACATGCCCATGCCCAGTTCCATGATGACTTTCGCATTGCCGGTCATCAATCACGATGTCGAACCGGCATTGATGGCAGAGGCTTGCGGCGTGGTGGAGCATCTGCGCGAATTAATGCGAGCGATGCCGCATGGGTCATCGCTGATTCCAACGCTTGAACTGCTGGGTATGGACGAGAAGGTCGTGCGTCTGATCAACCAGACGATGGGCGAGGGGGAAGTGAGCATCTCGGTACGTGATTCGAGCAGGATTCGGATTCAGGAGACCGTGTTTGCGGGGGTGTGGCGCTTGCATGAATTTGCTTCAGACGGTCGGCTGACGCGTGATGCGATCATGGCCTGTTCGATCCCGCCTGTGGTGACGCAATGGGCGCAAAAAGAGGTGTCGCTGGATTGTCCATTGCCGGAAAAGACACCGGGAATCATGAACGCACTATCGGTGCTGACCGAAGTCGTGGGCAAAGCCAGAACATATAAAGCGGGAGATGCCGCGCATGTGGTCAACCTGACATTGCTGCCGATGTCGCCGGAAGATATGGAGTGCCTCCCGCAGACACTGGGCGGCGGTTCGGTCACGATCCTGTCGCGCGGATACGGCAATTGCCGCATTACCAGCACCGGGTTGCCCAACGTATGGTGGGTGCAGTATTTCAACAGCATGGATACGCTGATCCTGAATACCATTGAAGTCTGCGAAATGCCGGAAGTGGCGCTGGCATCCAGAGAGGATTACGAAGACAGCATAGAGCGGCTGGGGGAGTGGTTGCAGGCCATGTTGGCATCGGAAAGACTGGACGCATGACATGAGCATGTTCGAGGGTTCGTACTTGGGTGATAAGCAAAAACTATCCGATGACAGTGTACGGATGGAATGCGGCATATGCTGGGATGTGTACGATCCTGCTGTGGGAGACCCGGTTTGGCAGATCGATCCGGGCACGCCCTTCTCTCAATTGCCTGATCACTGGACTTGCCCGAATTGCGATGCGGCCAAACACAAGTTTATGGTGCTGAAAGAATGAACACCATCGAGAGCAAGCTGGAGGTGGTATTCAACGTCATTGCCAGTACGCGCATGGCGGGATTGCCTATTTGTAATGAGGCGGTGCAAGTGCAGGCGGTGGGTTTCCGCGTGTGGCAAGAGCATTGGGTGGGTGTGCTAATCACGCCGTGGACGATCAGTCTGGTTATGCTGCCGGGAGAGAAAGGCTCACTCAAGCCGCTGGGCGCGGACGAGAAAATGACTTGGGAATTTCCTTCGGGCTGTTACGAGTTCATGGGGCTGCAGGAACCGGCGTTGGGCATCTGTCAGATATGTTCGTTGATCTCGCCAGTGATCGATATTGAACGCCATGAAGATGCGGTGAGTATCGCCGAGCAGGTAATGGACACTTTATTCGCCGCCGAAATATCCGATCAGGTTCGTGATGCGCAACGCAGAGAGCTTCTGGAAGCGGCACGCTTGAAGGGCGAGACGGTAAAAGACAAGACACTGTCGCGTCGTGATTTTTTGCGCGGGAATTTTCTGGGAGCTTAGTTTTGTCGGATGTGGGTAAGTTGGTACTGAAAATGGTCTGGGATGGAAGATCTGTCGTTTCGACGGAGATTCGTTCAACGCGACCGATGGCGGCGCAGATGTTGAATGGCAAAACGCCGACGCAGGTCATGCAGATCGTGCCCCTGTTGTTCGGTGTGTGCGGAAGGGCTCAGGGTGCCGCCGCTGTCGCAGCCTTGCAGGTCGCACGATGCGAGAAAGACAAAACGGCTGCAACGATGGAGCGCGCTATCGTTCTTGAATCGATTCGGGAGCACCTGTGGCACATGATGCTTAGCTGGCCAAAGATGTTGGGGCTCGAAACACAAGAGAAGATGTTCGCCGGGTGGCATCCGCTGTTGAGCAAGCATGCAACCGGTGAGATTGGCGAATTCGATGCGCCGGTTTTTTTGCGTGAGTTCGAACTGAATTATTTGGGGATGCCGGTTGCCGAATGGAGGCTATTGGACAATTATTCGACGATGCAACACTGGTGGTGCAGGGCACAGAGCCCGCTGGCGAGATTGCTGGCAAAATTGGACGGGATGAAGTTTGGCGATCAAGGCATGGCTGGCATCGGGTTGTTGCCGTCGTGGTCGGCAGCAGAAGCACAGCAAGCCTGTGGCGGCAGGTGGGGTGCGGAGTTTTCATCACGCCCTGACTGTTTGGGCGAGGCGGTGGAAACGGGTGCGTTGTCCTACTTTACAAGTGACAAATTATTGAACGATGTGTGGCATCAAAGCAGATTCAGGTTGATGATCCGATTGTTAGCCAGAGTACTGGACGTGATCGACATGGCGAGTGGCAATGCTCCGGCCCGACTGGATGCTACGAGTCCGGCAGAGGGAGCGGGGATCGCAGTCGTGCGCACCGCGCGTGGCTTGTTGATGCACCATGTGCAACTTGCGGCGGAGAAGGTCGCGAACTATGTGATCGTGGCGCCGACAGAATGGAATTTTCATCCTGACGGATCATTCGCAAAAGAGATGCGCGGCCTGCGCGAACACGATGCCGTGCGTTTGCAACAGACGGCACGCATTGCGGCATTGTCGCTGGATCCATGCGTCGCGTTTGAAATCGAGGTGAGTCATGCATGAGATGTCGTTGGTGGAAGGGGTGATTCAACTCATCGAGGATTCGGCAAAGACACAGAATTTCAGCCGTGTGAATACCGTATGGCTGGAGATCGGTCAGTTGGCCGGTGTGGAAGTCGAGGCGATGCGATTTTGTTTCGATTTGGTGACGCACGACACCATCGCTCGCGATGCGAAGCTGGAGATCATCGAGATGCCTGGGTTGGCTTGGTGCCTGCGTTGTGCCGAGGTGGTGAACGTGCAGGCGCTGTACGATGCGTGTCCCAAGTGCGGCAGCCATCAGGTGCAGGTGACAGGTGGCAGCGAAATGCGAGTCAAAGAACTCGAAGTGGAATAGGAGGCGGTAATGTGTAACGTATGCGGTTGCGGTGCAGGTGATACGACCATTGGCGGTAAAGCGGTGGTTCACGAAGAACACGGTCATGGGCACGGTGCGCACTTTCATGTGCATGCTGATGGCACGGCGCACGATCACGATCATGCTCATGACCATGATCACAACCATGCGCATGGCGAAGAGAAGCATATGCACTATCACCTGCATGAGGATGGAACGTCGCATGCCCATGCTCACGACCATCACCACGATCACGACCATCGCCACGCCCACAGTCACCCGCATGCAACAGGCTCGGTACATTACGGCCTGGGGCCGGCAGGTGCCCATGCACCCGGCATGAGCCAGTCGCGCATGGTGAAGATCGAGCTGGACATCCTGTCCAAGAACGACGGGTATGCGAATGAGAACCGTGGCTATCTGGCTGAGCACGGCATCTTCGCGCTCAATCTGGTGTCCAGTCCCGGTTCCGGCAAGACCACACTGCTGGTGAAGAGCATCAATGCATTGAACGGCAGCGTGCCCCTGGCAGTCATTGAAGGTGACCAACAGACCGATAACGATGCCGCGCGCATCCGCGCCACCGGTGCGCCTGCTCTGCAAATCAATACGGGTAAAGGCTGCCATCTGGATGCGTTTATGGTGGGTAAGGCGATACAACAGTTGGGCTTGCAGGACGACAGCCTGCTGTTGATCGAGAACGTCGGCAATCTGGTATGTCCGGCAAGTTTCGATCTGGGAGAGGCGCATAAGGTCGCCATCCTTTCGGTGACCGAAGGCGAAGACAAGCCGCTCAAATATCCCGATATGTTCCGCGCGTCCGATCTGATGCTGCTGAACAAATGCGACCTGTTGCCGTATCTGACTTTCGATGCGGATCTCGCCATCGCCAACGCGCGTCGAGTGAATCCCGATATCAAGGTGATCCGCATTTCCGCCGCCAGCGGTGAAGGCATGCAGGAATGGTTGGACTGGATCAAAGCCGGATGCAGCAAGGCGGTAGCTAGAAAATCGATCGACAGCAACTAGGATGGATTGAGCATGATCCACGCGCAGATCAGAGTGTCAGGCCAAGTCCAAGGGGTGGGTTTTCGTCCCTTTGTGTACAAGCTGGCGCATGAACTCCGGTTGGCGGGTTGGGTGCGTAACGATAGCGAGGGCGTTGAGATCGCCGTCGAAGGCGAGCAGCCTCAGGTGATGCGCCTGATCGAGCGTTTGCAGAGCGAACCTCCAGCTTTGGCGAGGGTGGAGAGCGTCACCCATGATCTGGTGCAAACCTCCACAGGTATGGCCGGGTTCAGCATCGCCCCCAGCAAATCAGGCAAGGTGCAGACAGGTGTCACTCCCGACATGGGGGTCTGCGCTGACTGCCTGTCGGAGTTGTTCGATCCCGCTGACCGTCGTTATCGCCACCCCTTCATCAACTGCATCCATTGCGGCCCGCGTTACACACTGATCGCGCAGGTTCCTTATGATCGTTCGAACACGAGCATGGCGAAGTTCGTGCAGTGTCCCCAATGCCAGGCCGAATACGATACGCCGTCCACACGACGCTTCCATGCACAGCCCAATGCCTGTCCCAAGTGCGGCCCGCAGCTTTCTCTGTTTGATGCGCAGTGGAACCGCATGACGAGCACCGATCCTGTGGCCGCCGCTGCCGAACTCATTCGGGCAGGAAAGGTGGTGGCGATCAAAGGGATAGGCGGCTTCCATCTGGTCTGCGATGCGCGTAACGGAGAGGCTGTAGCCGGATTGCGCAACGGCAAACAACGGGAAGAAAAACCGTTTGCGGTGATGGTGCTGAATCGTGCCTCGGCTGCTCACTACGCGGAATTCACACCGCACGAAGCAACCTTGATGGAGATCAGCGAACGCCCCATCGTGCTGTTGCGCCAAACGGAAAAGTGCGTGTCGGAGTTGCAGGGCATCGCGCCGGGACTCTCAAGCATCGGCGTGATGTTGCCCTACACACCGCTGCATTATCTGCTGTTCCATGAATTGCTCGGTCGACCAACAGGCACGGATTGGCTGCAACAGGAAGCGCCGTTGGCCTTGGTGATGACCAGCGCCAATCCAAGCGGTGAACCGCTGGTGAAAGACGATGCAGAAGCGCGCGAATCGCTCGCGGAATTGGCGGATGCCTTCCTTACGCATGATCGGGAGATATTGCATCGTTGTGACGATAGCGTCATGAAGTGGCAGAACAACGCGCCCGCCTTCATCCGCCGTGCCCGTGGTTATACCCCTCGTCGTATCGTACTGCCGTTCACAGGCCCCTCGGTGCTGGCGTGTGGAGCCTGGCTGAAGAACACCGTTTGTCTGACCCGAGGCAATGAGGCGTTTGTGTCGCAGCACATCGGTGACCTCGGCCACCCCGCAACGCGCGCCATGTTGGACGAGACCGTGAATTACCTGAGCGACATTCTCGATGTGCAACCACAGGCGGTGGCGCACGACCTGCATCCCGATTTCTATAGCACGCAGTTCGCCCAGGAATACGCGGCACAAAATGATCTGCCCCTGTTCGGTGTGCAGCATCACCATGCCCATATCGCCGCGATCTGTGCCGAGCATCGCGTGAGTGTTCCGGTGTTGGGGTTGGCGCTGGATGGTGTGGGTTTGGGTACAGATGGAAGTGCGTGGGGCGGCGAGTTGTTGCGTGTCGAAGAGGGTCAGTGCGAACGCTTGGGACATCTAGCGCCATTGAGCCTCCCCGGTGGTGACCGTGCTGCACGTGAACCCTGGCGGATGGCAGCAAGCGTGCTGTTCGATCTACAACGGGGAGATGAAATCGCGCACCGATTTACGTTGCAGGCAGGCGCACAGACGATACAGGGGATGTTGGAGCGCAAGCTGAATTGCCCGCCGACCAGCAGCATGGGGCGCTACTTCGATGTGGCGGCAGGTTTGCTTGGTGTGAGTGAGATGCAGAGGTATGAAGGTCAGGCAGCGATGGAGCTAGAAGCCTTAGCGCAACGGCATGGCCGAGTTGCTGCTGTGCCAGATGGTTACATCCTCAGCCAAGACGGCGTGCTGAGCTTCCTTCCACTATTCGCATTGCTGGCTGATAGCGAAGACGCAATGCGTGGCGCGGCGATGTTCCATGCCACGCTGGTTGCAGGACTGAGCGCATGGGTGCAACGCGCCACTCAGTTGACGGGCATCCGCACTGTCGCTTTGGCCGGGGGCTGCTTCCTCAATGACATATTGACGTGTGGATTGAGCGACAGTCTTGCATCGCAGGGCATTCTCGTCCTGACCGCGCAACAGTTGCCGCCTAACGATGGTGCGATCTCCCTGGGGCAAGCGAGTGTCGCGCTGCAACGAATCATTAAAGGAGTTTGATATGTGTCTAGCCATTCCCGCCCGCATCGAAGAACTGACGACACCGGGCAACGCTATCGTCAATCTGGGCGGTGTGCGCAAAGAAATCTCGCTGGCGCTGGTTGATGATGCCGCTGTCGGCGAATACGTCATCGTGCATGTCGGCTACGCATTGCAGAAGGTGGACGAGCAAGAAGCCATACGCACACTGGAGATGTTCGCCGAGATGGGGCAGTTGGATGAACTGCATGCAGAATTGAATGGGACCGCATCATGAAATACATCGACGAATTCCGCGATGGCGAACTGGCCAAGAACATCGTTGCCAACATCCGGCGCGAAGCGGCAACCAACAAGCACTATAGCTTCATGGAATTTTGCGGCGGACATACGCACGCTATCTCGCGGTACGGCATCGCCGATCTGCTGCCCGCCAATGTGCGCATGATCCACGGCCCGGGATGTCCGGTGTGTGTGCTGCCCATCGGGCGGGTCGATCAGGCGATACGCCTCGCGCTGGAGATGAACGTGATCGTGTGTACCTATGCCGACACGATGCGTGTGCCCGCTTCGGACAATCTGTCGTTGATGCGCGCCAAGTCACGCGGCGGAGATGTGCGCATGATCTATTCGCCGCAAGACGCATTGAAGATCGCACGCGACAATCCGCAGCGCGAGGTGGTGTTCTTTGCCATCGGCTTCGAGACGACCACGCCGCCCACCGCACTCATCATCAAGCAGGCCAAGGCTGAGGGGATCGCCAATTTCAGCGTGCTGTGTAATCACGTGCTGACACCGGCGGCGATCACGCACATCCTGCAATCACCCGAAGTGCGCCAGTACGGTACGGTGCCGTTGGACGGTTTCATCGGCCCAGCACATGTCAGTGTGGTGATCGGCAGTCAGCCGTACGAGCATTTTTCAAATGAGTATCGCAAGCCGGTAGTGATTGCTGGTTTCGAGCCTTTGGATGTGTTGCAGGCCATCCTCATGCTGATTCGCCAGATCAATGATGGACGTGCCGAAGTGGAGAACGAATTCACCCGCGCCGTCACGCGCGAGGGCAATCTAAAGGCACAAGCCATGGTGTCGGAAGTGCTGGAATTGCGGCGCAGCTTCGAATGGCGCGGTCTGGGCGAAGTCCCGTATTCGGCATTGAAGATACGCTCGGCTTATGCGCTGTACGATGCCGAGACGCGTTACGGCATCGGCTACAAGCCGGTGGCCGACAACAGGGCCTGCGAATGTGGTGCGATCTTGCGCGGCGTGAAGAAGCCGCAGGACTGCAAAGTGTTCGGCACGGTATGCACACCGGAGAATCCCTTGGGGTCGTGCATGGTGTCGTCGGAAGGTGCGTGTGCGGCACACTACAGTTATGGACGATTCAAGGACATCGAGGTGGTCTCGGCATGAATGGCGAAGTGAAAAAAGGGTATGTGCGCGCTCTGGACATCAAGAACGGACGTGTGGACATGAGTCACGGTTCCGGTGGACGGGCGATGGCGCAGTTGATCGAAGAGATGTTTGCGAGCGCCTTCGATAACGAGTATCTGCGTCAGGGTAATGACGGTGCACTGTTGCCCACGGCGGGCGGACGGCTGGTGATGGCGACGGACGCTCATGTGGTGTCACCCCTGTTCTTTCCCGGTGGGGACATCGGCTGTCTGTCGGTACACGGAACGATCAACGATGTGGCAGTGATGGGGGCGAAGCCGCTTTACCTCGCCGCATCCTTCATTCTGGAAGAGGGGTTTCCACTCATCGACCTGCAACGCATCGTACACTCGATGGCAGCGGCAGCGCGCGAGGCGGGTGTGCCTGTGGTGACAGGCGATACAAAAGTGGTCGAGCAGGGCAAAGCCGACGGCGTGTTCATCACGACCACAGGCGTGGGCGTGGTGATGGATGGTGTGAACTTGTCCGGTGCCAATGTACGCCCCGGCGATGTCATTCTGATCTCCGGCAGCATGGGCGATCACGGCATGGCGATCATGAGCCGCCGCGAGAATCTGGACTTCGATGTGCCTATCGAATCGGATACTGCCGCCTTGCATCATCTGATCGCGGCCATGCTGGAATCCGGCGCGGACATCCGCTGTCTGCGCGATCCAACGCGCGGAGGGTTGGCCACGACATTGAACGAGATCGCCAAACAATCGTCGGTAGGGTTGATGATCAACGAGGAAGCCATTCCGGTGAAACCGGTGGTGGCCGCCGCGTGTGAGTTTCTGGGCCTCGATCCTTTGTATGTCGCCAACGAAGGCAAGCTCATCGCGATCTGTGCCGCAGCCGATGCAGAACGTCTGCTGGCCGTCATGCGCGCACATCCGCTGGCCGGTGATGCGGCCATCATCGGCGCGGCGCATGCCGACCCCCATCATTTTGTGCAGATGAAAACCAGCTTTGGCGGTCGCCGCAATGTGGACTGGCTGGCTGGCGAACAACTGCCCCGAATCTGCTGATGCGCATCCTGCTCCTCACCCACGCTTTCAATAGTCTCTCCCAGCGTCTGTGGCTGGAACTGAAGGCGTGCGGTCATGCAGTCAGCGTTGAACTCGACATTGCCGATTCGGTGGCGGAGGAGGCTGTGGCTCTATGGCAACCGGATGTGATCGTTGCACCATTCCTGAAGCGCGCTATCCCCGAATCGATCTGGTCACAGCATGTGTGTTTGATCGTTCATCCCGGCATCGTGGGTGATAGAGGTCCGTCATCACTGGACTGGGCGATACAGGAAGGCGCGACTGAATGGGGCGTGACGGTGCTACAGGCTAACGCGGTGATGGATGGCGGTGACATTTGGGCTACGCAAACTTTCCCTCTAAGAACGGCAAAAAAATCCAGCCTCTATCGCCGGGAAGTGGCCGATGCAGCGGTGCGCGGTGTGCTGGACGCGCTGGCGCATTATCCAGACTTTGTGCGCGGTGATTGGAAGCCGAAGTCGCTGCATGAATTCAACGGAAATAGCGTGGGGCGCGAGCGCCCCGCGATCAAGCAGGCTCAGCGTGCCATTGATTGGCAGCGTGACGATACCCTCACCGTACTGCGCAAGATCAATGCCGCCGACGGATTCCCCGGTATAAAGGACGAGTTATTCGGCAAGCCGTGTTACCTGTTCGATGCGCGCGCCGCTGCCGAATATGGCGGCAACGCCGGAGAAGTGATCGGGCGTTGCGGCGATGCTGTGTTGCGTGCCACCACGGACGGCGCGATATGGATCGGTCATGTGCGCTGCATCGAGCATGAATCCGGTTTTAAGCTGCCTGCGGCTGCGGTCTTTGCCACAGCGTCGGCTTGCTTGCCCGAAATGGAGTGCGCGATGGCGGGGGAGATTCGGTACGAGGAGCTCGGCAGCGTCGGATTCCTGCATTTCAATTTCTACAATGGCGCGATGTCCACCGGGCAATGCATGCATTTGCGCCAAGCTTTTCTGGATGCGAGAACGCGCCCGACGCGGGTGCTGGTGTTGATGGGCGGTGAAGATTTCTGGTCCAACGGCATCCACCTGAATCGGATCGAAGCCGCCGAAAGTCCCGCCGAGGAGTCCATGCGCAACATTGAAGCGATGGACGACCTGGCGTTGGAGATCATCAACACCACCGACAAACTCACCGTGGCCGTGATGCAGGGCAACGCGGGTGCGGGAGGCTGCTTTCTGGCGCTGGCGGCGGATCAGGTCTGGGCACGGCAGGCAGTGGTGCTCAATCCGCATTACAAAAACATGGGCAATCTGTATGGTTCCGAGTATTGGACCTATCTGTTGCCGATGCGGGTAGGCAAACAGCGCGCACAGGCCATCGTGGAAAATCGTTTGCCGATTTCGGCGGCGCAGGCGGCACGGGAAGGCTTGATCGATGTGTGTCTGGATGAATCACCGGAGCAGTTTTGCCATACGGTGACACGCAGGGCGCAGGTGCTGGCCGATGCCGTGGATTATCAGCAGCGCTTGCGGGACAAGTGTGCACGGCGGGCGCGCGACGAAGCCGTCCAACCGCTGGCGGATTATCGGGCGACTGAACTGCAAGAGATGCGACGAAACTTCTTTGGTTTCGATCCCAGTTATCATTACGCACGGCATCATTTTGTATACAAGGTTGCGCACTCATTCACACCGCGTCATTTGGCGCTGCACCGCGAGACGGCATTGGCTGGGCTGGCATGATTTTCAGAGGAGACACGAGGCATGACTAACCAAGCCACCATTCTGGTCATCGACGACGAGGTGCGTTCGCAAGAGTCGATACGTCGCACGCTGGATGAGGAATTCAGGGTGCTCACCGTGTCGAGCGCAATTGAAGGGCGCGCCGTCATGGAGCGCGAACGGGTGCAAGTCGTGCTATGCGACCACCGTATGCCCGGCGTGACCGGTATCGACTTCCTCAAGGAGGTGCGCGAAAACTGGCCCGACGTTGTACGCATGATCATTTCGGGTTACACCGATGTCGAAGACATCATTGCCGGCATTAACGATGCCGGGATTTACCAATATATTCTCAAGCCCTGGCATCCCGATTCCTTACTGCTCAATATCCGTGCTGCCGCGCAGCTGTACGATTTGCAGCAGCAGAGCAACCGTCTGAACGTGGAGATGCGCACTTCGCAACCGGTATTGCAACGACGCGTTGCGGCCAAACACGAAAAGTTGCGCTCCCATTATGAGTTCTCGCGCATCGTGCGCTCAGCTTCCAGTCCTTTGAACCAAGTGATCGATCTTGCGGTGCGTGTCGCGGACTCCGATATCGCGGTGCATATCTCGGGTGAATCCGGGTCGGGAAAAGAATTGATGGGGCGCGCCATCCATTATTCCAGCCCACGCGCATCGCGTGCATTCGTCATCGAGAACTGCGGGGCGATGTCCGATCAGTTGCTGGAATCGGAATTGTTCGGTCACAAACGCGGTAGTTTTACCGGCGCTTATGAAGACCGCGTCGGGCTGTTCGAGCAGGCCGATGGCGGCACCATCTTTCTGGATGAGATCGGGGATACCTCGCCTTCTTTTCAGGTGAAACTGCTGCGTGTTTTGCAGGAAGGAGAGATACGTCCCGTCGGCAGTTCGCGTTCGCGCAAGGTCGATGTGCGAGTGCTATCCGCCACCAATCTCAATCTGGAGGATGAGGTGCGCAAGGGCAAATTCCGAGAAGACCTCTATTACCGGCTGACCCAATTCGTATTGCCGATGCCTGCTTTGCGCGAACGCAGTGAGGACATCAAACTCATTGCGCAGGCATTGTTGGCTGAAGCCGCACCGGCCATGGGGAAAGAGATAACCGGCTTTACACCGGAAGCATTGGATTGTTTGGGTAATTACCAATGGCCGGGCAATGTACGCGAGCTTCAGAATGAAATCCTGCGCGCGATCTTGTTATGCGATGGCAAGTCCATCGGGGCGCATCTGTTCTCACCCAAAGTGCTGCGCGCCGCACCCGAAGAGCAACAACAGGATATGGGCATACTCGCGGGACTGGAAGGAGGTCTCAAAGAAAGGATGGATGCGCTGGAGGCGCGCGTGTTGCGGGAGTGCCTGATCCGCCATCGTTGGAACAAGACCCGTGCCGCGACCGAACTGGGTTTGTCGCGCGTCGGCTTGCGCAGCAAATTGGCACGCTATGGCATGGAGAATAAAAATGAGTGAGCTGATTGCGCGCAACGAGCCACTCAATCTGCTGTGGTTGCAATCGGGCGGTTGCGGCGGTTGTACGCTGTCGCTGTTGAATGCCGATTGCCGTAATTTATTCGATACGCTGGCGGGGATGGGCATCAATCTATTGTGGCATCCATCACTCTCCGAGCAGAGCGCAGACGAGGCGCGGAATATCTTCGAGGCTTGTGCAAGTGGTGCAACCCGATTGGACATGCTGTGCCTTGAAGGTGCGGTGTTGAAAGGGCCGAACGGCAGTGGCGGCTTTCATCGTACGGCGCAGGGAGAATCGATGATGAGCTTGATTGATCGCCTGTCCAGGGTGGCGCGCCACACAATCGCCGTGGGGAGCTGCGCGGCATTCGGCGGAGTCACGGCGGGAGGGATGAATCCGGCGGATGCATGCGGCTTGCAATACGATGACGACACGCAAGGAGGTCTGTTGGGAGAGGACTACCGCGCTCAAGCCGGATTGCCGGTGGTCAATATCGCAGGTTGCCCGATCCATCCAAATTGGGTCATCGAAACGCTTTCAGCATTGGCGGCAGGGGAGATCAATGCGGGTGCTCTGGATGGGTTTCAGCGCCCCCGTCTGTATGCCGACCATCTGGTGCACCATGGCTGTACACGCAATGAATACTATGAATTCAAGGCCAGTGCGCTTAAACCCTCCGACTTGGGGTGCATGATGGAACATATGGGATGCAAGGGCACACAAGTCCATGCGGATTGCAATATCCGCCTTTGGAACGGAGAGGGATCATGTACCCGAGGTGGTTACGCGTGCATCGCCTGCACCGAGCCGGGCTTCGAAGAGCCAGGCCATGCCTTCGCTGTCACGCCCAAGATCGCCGGGATCCCCATCGGCTTGCCGACGGATATGCCAAAAGCTTGGTTCGTGGCGCTTGCCTCCCTATCCAAATCGGCCACACCGAAACGCGTCAAAGAGAATGCGGTGTCGGATCATCAGGTGATCAGGCCGGTCATTAAAAGGACTCGTCTAAAATGAGCCGTCGCATCATCGGCCCCTTCAATCGCGTGGAAGGCGATCTGGAAGTCACACTCGAAATCGAGTCGGGAGTGGTCAGCGCGGCTTATGTGAATTCCCCCATGTATCGCGGTTTTGAGCAGATCCTGACGGGCAAATATCCGTTGGATGCATTGGTGTATGTGCCGCGCATCTGCGGCATCTGTTCCGTTGCCCAGTCGGCGGCAGCGGCGCAAGCGATAGCACAAAGCATGGGGATCCAGCCGCCCCGGAATGGTGTGCTGACAGCCAACCTTACGCTGGCGGCAGAAAATCTGGCGGATCACCTTAGTCACTTCTATTTGTTCTTCATGCCGGATTTTGCACGGGACGGGTACCGTGACCGCACGTGGTTTGCAGCGGCACAAAGCAGATTCAAGTCGGTAACCGGCTCGGCAACGGCAGATGTGTTGCCAGTGCGCGCCAAATTCATGAACGTGATGGGCTATCTGGCCGGTCGCTGGCCGCATACGCTTGCCGTGCAACCAGGGGGTTCATCACGTCCGCTGGAAGAAGCAGAAAGGTTGCGCTTAAAGATATTGCTCGCGGAATTTCGCGTGTTTTTGGAGAGAACGTTATTTGGTGATCGATTGGAATCGGTGGCTGCCCTGAATTCCGAAGCATCACTCTATGCATGGATGGAGTCCAGAACCGATAGCGCCGATTTCCCAAGATTCCTGAACATCGCGTGCGATTTGGAATTGCAGAACATGGGGCGCGCCACGGATCGTTTTATGAGTTATGGCGCGTATGCGAACGGTACAGAGTCGCTGTTTAAATCAGGACTGTGGCATGAGGGCGGGTTGCAAGCGCTGGATGTCAGCGTGATCCGCGAAGACGTGTCACGCAGTTGGATGGCCGGGGGAGTCGCATTGGCACCAGAGCAGGGGCGCACCGAGCCACAGTTGGAAAAAGAGGGGGCGTACTCATGGTGCAAAGCCCCAAGGCTCGCCGGGCAGGTGGTCGAAACGGGTGCGTTGGCGAGGCAGATGGTTGACGGTCATCCTTTGGTGCGGGATTTTGTCGCGCGTCACGGTGCGAGTGTCATGGCGCGCGTCGTGGCGAGAATGCTGGAATTCGCTTTGGTATTGCCTGCGATGGAGTCATGGTTGCACCAGATACAGCCGGGTGCGGCATTTTGTTTGCCCGCAACAGAGATCGAGGATGCCTGCGGTGTCGGTCTGATCGAGGCGGCGCGAGGTAGCTTGGGGCACTGGATTGATGTGCAAAATGGCAAGATACACAATTACCAGATCATCGCGCCGACCACTTGGAATTTTTCCCCGCGAGATGGCGAGGGTGAACCGGGCGCGTTGGAGCAGGCATTGGTGGGGTTGCCCGCGGAAGTAAACAGCGATGCAGCTCCGCTTGCAGTTCAACATGTGATTCGGTCATTCGATCCGTGTATGGTGTGTACGGTGCACTGAGGGGGGTATATGGAAAGATTCACGATCTCGTTGGATGAGAAGCTGGCCAGTGAATTCGATCAGTTGATAAAGAAGCGCGGCTATCTCAACCGTTCGGAAGCGGTTCGCGATATGTTGCGGGATAAGCTGGATGCGCTGCGTTTGCAAGATAAACAAGCGCTTTACTGTATCGCCAATCTTTCTTATGTTTACAATCACCACGAACGCGATCTGGCGGAACGGCTGACCGAGCTTCAGCACCACCACCACGATCTGGTGGTAGCATCGACGCATGTGCATCTGGATCATGAGAATTGTTTGGAGACTGTTATGCTGCGCGGGAAGACCGATGTGGTGCGCCGTTTTGCGGACACGATGATCGCCGAAAGAGGCGTGCGCCATGGGCAGATCAATCTCGTTCCGGTCGATGTGGAGGCAGGGCATGGCCACGTCCATAGCCATCCCAAAACGTAGCTAGTTTTTTATGAAAGCAAACGAAAAACAATACCCGGTTCGATTGCCTTCACCCGAAGAGTTGGAACCCTTCTCGGAATCGGCATGGATCGATGTCGTGCGCTCCATGGACGAGGTTTACAACGAGTTGCTGCAGTACGAGGTGATGCTGGAGCAAAAAAACACCGACCTTGAAGAATCGCAGCAGTTTATCTACAGCATTCTGACTTCGATGTCGGACTTGTTGGTGGTGTGCGACCGCAACATGGTGATCGAGGAAGTGAACCATTCTCTGCTCGCTTTTACCGGGAAATCCGAACAGGAACTCAAAGGCGCAAAACTGGGGTCCCTGTTTTCTGATGAAAGCGGATGCACGGTTGCCAAGCGGGTGATCGCAGGATTGACGACTGCGCCTGCGAATGACGTTGAACTGCAATTTCACACAAAGGATGGCAGTGCCACGCCTGTTGCGCTCAACTTCACACCGCGCATATCTGCCGTGGGCAAGTTGCAGGGAGTGGTGATTACCGGGCGGCCTGTGGGTGAGTTACGCCGTGCTTACCATAAGCTGCGCGAGGCACACGACGAACTCAAGCGTACCCAGCAACAGTTGCTGCAATCCGAAAAAATGGCCTCTCTGGGTAAACTGGTCGCGGGTGTGGCGCACGAGTTGAATAATCCGATCAGCTTTGTGCTGGGTAATGTGCATGCGATGCAGCGTTATACGCCGCGTATGAAACGTTATCTGGATGCAGTGCACAACGGTGCACAGAAAGAGGTGCTGGACAAGTTGCGCTCCGAATTGCGCATTGACCGCATTTTGGACGATCTTGCACCTTTACTGGCGGGGGCAGTCGAAGGCTCCGAACGGACGCGCGACATCGTGGATGGGCTGAAACGTTTTTCAGCATCGGATCGCAACGAGTTCATTGAATTCAACTTGGCTGAAACGATAGAACGCTCGGTCCATTGGGTGACGCGTGCTACTCCGGTCAACTTTCGTGTATTGATGGAAGTTCCTCATGATATCCCCGTGTTCGGCTCTCCCGGGCAGATACAGCAGGTCATTATCAATCTGGTGCAAAATGCCTCGGATGCCACGGAAGGTCTGCCCAATCCCGAGCTGCGCATCAACGCTGACATAAACGACACGGAAATCGTCTTGCTGTTTCGGGATAATGGTCTTGGTATTTCAGATCAGGCCATGAACAAGATATTCGATCCGTTCTACACCACGAAACCTGTCGGGAAAGGCACCGGACTTGGGCTGTCGATCAGTTACGGCATCGTTGAGCGTCACGGCGGCAAGCTTTTGGTCAGCAATGCCCCCGAGGGTGGGGCGGAATTCAAACTGTGCCTGCCCCGTTCAATTCAGAGTTGATACTGGAAAGTTCATTGTCGTTCTGACTGGTAATTCCCCTGCATCAATTTGCTTCCCGTCAGTTCGCATCAATCGCAACCCTATGATCTAGCAGCTTGTTCTGAGCAAGCATCAAGGAGGGCAGTGTGCTGGCATAAAACTTGTTAAGAGAAACTTAGGAATCCTCTTACATGCGGGGTGTTATGGAAACGCTACACAACAGTATTTATCCCTTGATCTCCTTGGCCTTCGTGTTGGGGATGAAGCACGGCATGGATGCCGATCATCTCGCCACCATTGACGGCTTGACCCGATTCAATGCGGCGGCGGGTCGTGCAAGACTGGCGCGTCTTTGTGGATTTCTATTCTCACTCGGCCACGGTGCGGTGGTCTGTATCGTGGCTGTCATTACAGGCTTGTTGTTCCAGCAGGGTGTCGTTCCGCAATGGATGGATGATGTCGGAGCTTGGGTATCGGCTTTCTTTTTGTTATTGCTGGGTGCGCTCAATCTGTATGCGGTGTTTGTCACCCCTTCGCATGAAATGGTACAGATGGTCGGTATTAAAGGGCGCTGGCTGGGAAATCTTAAATGTGCCGGACATCCCTTTCTCATTGCGCTGGTTGGCTCCTTGTTCGCTTTTTCATTCGATACTTTGTCTCAAGCTGCCTTATTTTCGGCGACAGCCACACAGTATGGCGGCGTGTCGCATGCATTGATTCTGGCCGTGAGTTTCATGCTCGGCATGATGGTCACTGATGCCGCAAACGGCTTGTGGATATCTCATCTATTGAAACGTGCAGATGCCACGGCGCGGGCTGCCTCGCGTGTGATGGGGGTGAGCGTTGCCTTGTTAAGCCTTTCGGTGGCAGCACTCGGTCTGTCGCGTCACATCTTTCCAGAAGTCTCCGCGTGGCAAGAAGGGCGCGAGTTATTCATCGGTGTATCCATCATTGTCGTCATTGCTGCCAGCTATATATTCGCTCGCTATTCCCAGCAACGATCTAGTCTGCCTGCTTGAATCCGAAAGCAGATGTTCTCCTACGGGTTTGTTTGGGCAGCGTTATGAAGAATGTATTTATCTTCATAAGTATTTTGGCGACCAATACAACTCTTGCTGCTGGTAGTGCAACGTTGGATGAAGTATTTGTCATAGCAAGAGCGACAGATCAATTGGGTATTGCGTCCACCTCAAGTGAGGGTACGGTAACGGCCATGCAATTGGAAAGTCGCCCCCTGCTGCGTCCTGCCGAGGTGTTGGAAGTGGTGCCCGGGTTGATCATCAGTCAGCACTCGGGGGATGGCAAAGCAAATCAATATTACCTACGCGGATTCAATCTGGATCACGGTACGGATTTTTCAACATCGCTGATGGGCATGCCGGTGAACATGCCGACGCATGCACACGGCCAGGGATATACCGACCTGAATTTCCTGATACCGGAATTGGTGGAGCGTGTGCAATACCGCAAGGGAACTTACTACGCAGGCGATGGTGATTTTTCGGCGGCAGGATCAGCGCGCATCGAGTACGTGCATAAATTGGATGCGCCTATCGCACAGATGACGTTAGGCAGTAATGGATACGCACGCGCATTGACTGCGGCATCGCCGACGGTCAAGGAAGGAAATCTGCTGCTCGCAGCCGAGGGTTACCACAACGACGGACCGTGGACAGTGCAGGAGAATTTGCGCAAGGACAATTTTGTCGTGCGCTACGGTCAGGGGCAACGCGATGAAGGATGGGGGGTGTCATTGCTGGCCTACGATGCGCAGTGGACGGCGACCGACCAGATCGCACAGCGGGCAATGGCGACGGTTGGACGCTATGGCAGCCTCGATCCCACGACAGGCGGCAAAACACACCGATACAGTCTGTCTGGAGATTGGGCAGAAACGGGCAACAACGGTTCCAGTCACGCGAACATCTACGTGATCGACTATGCGCTTAATCTGTGGTCCAACTTCACCTATGCCACCGATCCGTTGCATGGTGACCAGTTCATGCAAGCCGACAAGCGGACCATCGTCGGCACTAAAGCGTCGCACAACTGGCTGGGGGATATGCACGGCATACCGGTCATCACGGCCATTGGTACGGATGTGCGCCACGATGACATCGACGTTGGCATATTTCTGACAGAAAACCGCAACATCTGGGGTGCGGTTCGCGACGACAAGGCCAAGCAGAACAGTGTGTCCCTGTGGGGCGAGATGCAGATACAGTGGGTGGAAAAATTTCGCTCCATCCTAGGCTTGCGCGGCGATAGTTACCAGTTCGAAGTTGGTAGTAATACTGCCGCCAATTCCGGCAATAAAAATGATGCAATCGTGTCGCCCAAGTTGTCGCTTGTGATAGGCCCGTGGAAGCAGACCGAGTATTACCTGAATGCTGGGCGCGGTTTTCACAGTAACGATGCGCGCGGAGCCACCACCAACATCAATCCCGATCCGCGCCCCGGTGCGCGCGTGGCGGGTTGCACCGGCCCGGTTGGGGCATGTACCGGCGATGCGTTGAGTCCGGTAAGGCCGTTGGTGCCCGCCTTGGGTTTCGAAGTCGGCGTACGCAGTGCATGGCTTCCCGGGCTGCAAACATCGTTGACTTTGTGGCGGCTGGACACTAATTCTGAATTGGTTTTTATTGGTGATGCAGGCACAACCCAAGCCTCTCGCCCCAGCCGCCGTCAGGGCGTGGAATGGGCGAACTACTGGACCCCGGCAGCATGGTTGTTGATAGACGGCGATGTGTCCTTGTCCAGCGCGCACTTCACTGATGGCGATCCGGTAGGCAATCATATTCCCGGTGCCATCGAACAAGCGGCATCAATTGGCATGAGTGTGCAGCAATGCGACCCGTGGTCGGCAGGATTGCGTTTGCGTTACTTCGGCTCCCGACCGCTCATCGAAGACAACAGCGTGCGTTCCAAATCATCCGCATTGGTCAATTTGCAGGCGGGCTATCGCATCAGCAAAGCGGTGAAGATCAGCATGGAGATATTAAATTTGTTCAACGAGAAGGTAAGCGATATTGATTATTTCTATGCATCGCAACTATCCGGCGAGGCCGCGCCGGTGAGTGATATGCATACTCATCCGGCGGAGCCGAGAGCCGTGAGGATGACGATCAAGATAAGCTTTTAGTGCGAATAAGTCAGGCCGGATAGTTCAGCGTTTGTTGGGACACTTTGTCTTGGTGCAGTTCGCGTATATCTGCAACGAGTGATCGTGGATTTCAAAGCCGAGTTCGGCGGCTACCTTTTTTTGCCGGGATTCTATGGCGCTGTCGTAGAACTCTTCAACATGGCCGCATTGCAGGCAAACGATATGGTCGTGATGTGTGCCTTCGTTCAATTCGAACACCGACTTGCCGCCTTCGAAGTTGTGACGAACCAGCAAACCAGCTTGTTGGAATTGGGTGAGGACGCGATAGACCGTTGCCAGCCCTACATTTTCACCGACCGCTAGCAATTGTTTGTAAACCTCTTCAGCGCTCATGTGGCGCTCACTCCCGGATTTAAATAAGTCCAGGATCTTCAGCCGGGGTAGTGTGGATTTCAGTCCGGCGCTTTTCAGGTGTTCTGGTGGTGTCTCGTCCATCTCGTTTTCCCTTAGATTCCAGACATAGTGCCCAAAAATCCTTGCAAATGCAAATGAGAACGATTACCATTCGCATGAGCTGAGAGATAATAATTCGACATTGGGAGATAGAGCATGGAAAAGGGGTCAAAAGGGATCATATTGTTTTCAGGATTGATGCTGTCTGCATCGTGCATGGCTGGCCCGGCAGACTATCTGTACACCCCCAAAGTTGAGCGTGGAGAACTTGAACTTGATATTAAATATGGCGCGAGTTCGGCACTTGCCGAGCAACGCGCCCAAGAAGGCAGCATCGGTCTGGGGTATGGTGTGACAGAGCGATGGTTTACAGAAGCCTATGTGAAGCAGGAACGAATCGGAGGCGCTATGGCGACCTTTGCCGAATGGGAGAATCGCTTACAACTTTTAAATGGTGAAACGTTGAATATGGGTTTTGTCACTGAGCTGGAGGCACCAATTAACGGAGGTGGCGCGCCATGGGAAATCAGGCTGGGGCCATTATTTCAAAAGCAGATCGGTAAGTTGCAACTGAACTACAACGTACTTTTTGAAAAAGCGTTCGGGAATGCTGATGAGAGTGGGTTGCCTTATGCTACCAATTTGGGTTACCAGTGGCAGGCGCGCTATCACTGGCAGCCGGAATTTCAGTACGGTATTCAGGGATTTGGTGAGGTCGGGGTGTGGGACAAATGGGAAAAGTCATCGAACCAGAATCACCGTATGGGGCCAGCGATCTTCGGCGAGTTCTCGCTAGACAATGGTGGCGAGATTAAATATAACTTCGCTTGGTTGTTCGGAGTCTCTACTGCTGCACCAAATCAAACGCTGCGTTCACAATTGGAGTACGAGTTCTGAAGAGCACATCAATATCAAAATTTGAAATACAAGTACGCACAGCCTCAAAAGATGTGAGTCAGTATTCGAACGAGAAGTAATACTTGGGATGGTCAAACCTTCTGAAGGAGTTCAGAATGTGATTCAAGCCGATCTTTGGTCGGCTGCTCAGGAGAAGTTCGAACGACAGAAATGGGTTAGGTTGCAACTTTCGAGTACCTTAAAAGGGCTGGTTTTAAATGACAGTTGTCAAATGTATAGCTGACGTTTATGGCAAGGCAATAACTTCAATCCATTGCCCAGATTCAGCTTTTCGGGCGCGCCAAACAAGGCTTTCAGCCATCCCGGATTACACCGTAACTTAATGAAACCGTGGTCTACCCCGGCAATGCCGCCATCTTTATTGCCCGGCCTGATTGCTTCTATAAACCCGAAATGCCGGATTCTGTACGTTGCAATTCAAACACTCAAAGTGATCACGGATATACCGGTCGATAATCTGGTGGGTGTTACGGAAACGCAAGTCTTCACGCCCGTCGAGAGCCATGTCACCGATAATGACGAAGCCGGGGTTGGCGGCTTTGATCCTTTCGATTTCACCTTGCTGGAAGGCTATGCTACGGGGCAATATAGCGTAAGTATCCCACATAGGCGCTTTGCGCCCCAGCGCCGCATATGCGCCGGGCCAAAGTGGCGCCATGAGGAAAGCCCGGCTCCCGGGCGCAAATTGTTCAGCAAGCTCATTAACGTCCGTCAACATACCAGCCGTTTCCCGATCAATTTTAAGTTTATCTCCGGCAACATTTGTTTCGACGCATTGTGGGTTTTTATAGCAATACCACCCAGAATGCGTGGGAAGCATAACCAGCAGGCTTGCGCCACAAAGCAACGCAGCAAATGGCCACTTGATTTTTGCAGGCTGGCTGGCCAGTAGCGCAAAAATGCCAATCAGAAAAGGGAAGACGCCCGGTGCGAGATGTTCAATATCGGCCCGTGAATAGGCATAGTGCGCATAAGGGAGCGCCAGAAAAACAGAAGCGATCAGCGCAAAGGAAACCCGCTTGTTTTGCAACTTCTGCCAGATTGACCAAGCGGCACCCATCACTCCAAAAATAACAATGGCAACGAAAAAAGCTCCGATTGCCACGCCCCGCAGCGCCCTGCCAGTTGGCAGTATTTCAAACGGCACCGCCCATGGCCAAGGTATCGGCAGCGGGATATTGGTGGCTTTTATCTCAAACAGGTAACAGATGCTTTCCAAAAACGCCGGAGCAAAGCCGGGAACTGCCGCAATGAACAGCAGAACAGGAAGATAACCAACGACAACCCCTGCTACCCAGGCTATAAAAGCGCTGGTCAGGTTTGGGCCGCTTTGACGCTTTGCGGTGAGATAGATCATGGTGCATAAGCTGCCCGCCACGCCATATATGCCGTGATTCCTGCCAAAAACCGCAACGAGGCCAACGGTCAGGCCGGCCAGAAAATATCTGTGCCGGGCAGGTTGCTCAACAAGAAACGAGAGGGCGCCAATCAGCACAATCGGGAGCGAATTATCGAACAGCCTGTACTGGGGCGACATCCATACCATCAGTGTAATTATTACCAGCAGCCAGAAGAAAATATTCTGCTTTGCATGGCTGCGCGCCAGTAGCGTCAAGCCGATGAAAACACCCATGGTTTGAAAAGCTGCAGTAGCCACGCGCAACGTCACAATACCATTGTCGCCCAACAGATTCATGAATGCGGCCGACCAGTAGTAACGCCCGATATCGTATGACGTGAAATCGCGTATCGGAACTTCGCCAACCATAACCCGCTGCGCGTTGTACCAGAGCAAACCCTCATCCCTGAGGCTGAGTCCAGTGTGACTTTGCAAAAGAAATACTGCGAGGCTGCCCGCTACGGCCAACAGCAACATCAGGATGATTTGCCGAGCGCTATGAGGTTGTTGAGTTGTGGTGTTTTTCGAAGCCATGCCCTTCTCTTGTTTTGATTTATTGGTTAGTAAAAAGGGGCGTATCCCATCAGCACACCAAACAAGGCATACAGACACTCCTCAAAAAACTGTACGCCGATGAATCATGTAACTACAACGGCAATGCAGGGTAGCCGTAGTGGTATCCTTGCGCGTAATCTACGCCAATTTCCGCCAGCATCCCTGCCGTTATTTCATCCTCGACAAATTCGGCGACGGTTTTCAGGCCGAATTGATGCGCCATGCTGTTGATCTGCTCGACAATGATGCGGTCGCGTTCATCGGTGGCTATGCTGCGCACAAAACTTCCCTCGATTTTCACATAGTCGACCGAGAGGTATTTCAGGTACAGGAACGATGAAAATCCGCTGCCAAAATCGTCCAGTGCGACAGAAATTTTGCTCGCGCGCAGCTCTTCGATCACCACTCTGACCTGGGTCAAGTTTGGCAATGCCTCGCGCTCGGTGATTTCCAGCACAATGTTTTCGCAGGGCACGCCCGCATCCCGCGCCAGCTCTGGAATAGTGCGCACCCAATCGAGATCGTTGAAACTGCGCGGAAACAGGTTGATGAAAAATTTCGCTTGCGGGTGTTTTATCGAAACCCTGGCATAATGCGCCAGCCCTTTCTGGAACATTTCACGGTCCAGCTCTTTTGCCACACCCATCTCTTCGGCAACCTCGATAAACTTGTCGGCCGGAACAATCACCTCGCCATCGCGTATCCGCACCAGAACTTCAAACGCCATGACGGCTCTGGTTTTAACCTCAACGATGGGCTGCAAAAACGCCTCAATGCGGTTTTCGCGCATCGCGTTGCGCAGGAATTCGCCTTGCTTCAGCGTCGATGCCATGCTGCGGCCTTCTTCTGATTCCGCAGTGACCACCTGATTTTCGCCGCGTGTTTTTGCCTTGTACAGCATCGCATCCATCGCGGCATAAATCTGCTCCTCGGTCTGCCCATCCTCGGGGAAGCTCACCATGCTGAAGCTGACCGTAGAACGCACCTTCCCTACCGGCAGATCAAACTCCTTGCCGGATAAAGCCTGATGCAGCTTGGTGGCAACCTGGAAGCCGCTGGCCGCACCCGTTTCAGGAAGGATGATCGCAAACTCGTCCCCGCCCAGGCGCGCCAGCACATCGCAGCGGCGCAAGCCTTCGGCCAGCATCACGCCAAACTCCTTGAGCACCATGTCACCGATCGGGCGCCCGAAGGTGTCGTTGATATATTTGAAATTGTCCAAGTCAAGCACAATCACCGAAAAGCCGCGCTGATTGCGCGTCGCGCGAATGATTTCATAGCGGATAAATTCCTGGAATTTGCGCCGGTTGTATAAACCGGTCAGCGGGTCGCGTATCGATAATTCTTCCAGCTTGGCGTTGTATTCCTGTACCGTTTTGAGCAGGTGATTGAAATACCCGGCCAGGTGTTTCACTTCATGCAGCCATGTCGAACCGGCGACGCGATGGCTGAAATCCATGTCCACCGTTACATTGCGCATCACATCGACCAGATTGGCGATCGGCGCAACCACCAGATAACGCAACTGAAAGTAAAGAACGATGAATACCAGCGCGATGATGATCAGCGTATAGGCGACAACGGTATTGATCACTTCGTTGAAGGAAATTTTCAGGTTGCTGATCGGATAGGTGATATCGATCACCCCATGCACCGCCCCGACGCGAGATTCCATATGGCATTTCAAACATTCTTTCGTTGCCAGCACCGGATACAGATAGCGGATCGTCGCCTTGTCCGGGAACAGCAGCGCATTCTGGCCGCCCGACATCGCCTGGCCGAGCGCGCTGTCCTTCTCGATCAGCGCGCGTTCGCCCGCCATTTCGCCGAATTCCTGCGCCACGATCGCACCGCGATATGCCGTTATCTTCACATCCGGCAAGGCGGTGTTAAGCCGCTCGATGGTCTCGTTGATTTCCTGCTTGCGCCAGCCCTTGCGCATCGCGGAATACAGGCTCTGAAACACCAGCTTGGAAGTTTGCTGCGCATCGTTGCGCGCCAAATCGCTTACTGCGCGGTCGCGCACCGCTCCGGACACGAAAAAAATCAGCACAAAAGCAACCACCATTGAAAACACAGAAAGCACAACCAGCAGCCTGCCCAGTGTGAGCCTGGCAAAATAGTCGGCTATTTTTTTCATCTGCGCTTTTCCGTCATGGTGTGCCTTGTGCGTTTACCCGCCCTGGTTTTGCCGCGTAATCTGCCGCTTCTCACGGCTGATTTTCGCCATCCGCAAAAACGTCGCCAGCTCTTCCACCCAACGCAGCTTCTGCTCCGGCGTGAGCTGCCGGAATGCGTGCAACCGTTCGTCGCTGACGTAGTAAGTACGGTCGCCGGGCGGAAAATCTGTTTTCATTGCGCCTTGATCCGTTGCAAATGCTCGATATCGCTGATATCTATCGGGCGCCCAACCGCTTGTTTGAGCGCAATCAAATCATCTATCGATACCACTTGAATGTTGGTGTCAGCAACTTTAAATACCTCGGCACGAGATGTCATACCGGAAAACTCAACAGGCGGGAACAGCAGTACATCGACGGTGACGCCGGCCAAGTCCGCGCTACGCAGGGCAAACGCTTCGAGATGGCGTTCCGTATGCCACTGGCGCAACAATTCAAGATTGCGGAGCGACTCAAGTGGAACGGGCAGTACCGGGGAAAGCTTGAGTTCCTTGGCAGTTTCAATCAATGCTGCCAGGTTATCCGTGGTCATCGCGACAGTGATATCCACATCCATCGTGGCGCGCTCCACACCGTGCAACGACACCGCCAGACCTCCAATCAGCAGATAATCCACCTTGTGGCGTGCGAGTGCGGAGAAGAGATCAATATAAAACATTATTCGAAACTGACCCTCTTAGTGGCGTTCATTCAAATCAAAAACGATCAAATATTATTCGAAGCTGAGCTGACTACCGTTAGTCGCTCAGGGCGTTGTCTGCCAAGAAATGTCAATTTTTCTATGGCTTGCCACACAGTCTCGCAGATAAAGATTTATCAGGCTCTGGTATGGAACACCCTTTTCATCAGCCATTTGTTTGAAATAACCGATAACATCTTCGCTCAACCGCATCGTGACAGGTTTTTTTAACTTGGCCGCATAAGGGTTTTTGCGAGATTTCATTTTTGACAAGTCATATTCAGTTTTCATGATCTAACCCCTTGATAATAGTTGCTCTCATTTTTCGTGGCTTTTCTTGCCGAGATGATTCGAATGATGTTGCCTTGATCACGCTCGCAATGACAGACCATCAGAAGGCGAGCTTCATCACTGAAACCAAGCATCAGAAATCTGTCTTCTGATACGGAATTATCTTCATCAAAGAATTGCACAGCAAACTCGTCGTAGAAAACAGATTGAGCCTCCTCAAACGAAATGCCGTGCTTCTTTTTGTTTGAGGTCGCTTTAGCTCTATCCCACTCGAATTTAATCATAAATACATTGTATGTACACTTGATAAATTGTCAAGAAAAAGCCCTAACGGGAGGTGCTGCGCGCCTTATTCGAAGCTGACCCCGTTAGCTCCCAGAATACCCCCTACGTTAAATAGCCACCCTATTCGACGTAAAACATCGCATCAAACATTGGCCGCTTCGAATCAATAGAGTCCGCACCGCAACCCTCCTAGGCCGTCCCGCCCACCGTCAACCCGTCGATCCTCACGGTCGGCTGCCCGACGCCGACCGGCACGCTCTGGCCTTCCTTGCCGCAGGTGCCGACGCCGGGGTCGAGCGCCATGTCGTTGCCGATCATCGCAATGCGCGTCAGCACGTCGGGGCCGTTGCCGATCAGCGTCGCGCCTTTGACTGGATGGGTGATCTTGCCGTCTTCGATCATATAGGCTTCGGCGGTCGAGAACACGAATTTGCCGCTGGTGATATCCACCTGCCCGCCGCCGAAATTCACCGCATACAGGCCGTGCTGCACCGAGGCGATGATCTCGTGCGGGTCTTTATCGCCGTTGAGCATGTAGGTGTTGGTCATGCGCGGCATCGGCAGGTGCGCGTAGGATTCGCGGCGCGCGTTGCCGGTCTCGGCCACGCCCATCAGCCGTGCGTTCAGACTGTCCTGCAAATAGCCCTTCAGGATGCCGTTCTCGATCAGTGTGGTGCATTGCGCGGGATTGCCCTCGTCGTCCATCTGCAACGAGCCGCGCCGGCTGGCCAACGTGCCGTCATCGACAACGGTGACGCCCTGTGCCGCGACGCGCTCGCCGACGCGGCCGGAAAAGGCCGAGCTGCCCTTGCGGTTGAAGTCGCCTTCCAAGCCATGCCCGATCGCCTCGTGCAGCAGGATGCCCGGCCAGCCGTTGCCCAGCACCACGGTCATGTTGCCTGCCGGAGCCGGGGCCGCATCCAGGTTGACCACCGCCTGATGCACTGCCTGCGCGGCATATTTGCGCAGCATCGCATCGTCGAAATAAGCATAGTCGAAGCGCCCGCCGCCGCCCGCCGCGCCCTGTTCGCGCTTGCCGTTGCTCTCGATGATCACCGTGACCGACAGGCGCACCAGCGGTCGGATGTCGGCATTCATCAGGCCGTCGCTGCGCGCCACCATCACCACTTCGTATTCGCCCGCCAGCCCCGCCATCACTTGCACGACACGCGGATCGAGCGCGCGCGCATAGCGTTCGATCCGCTCCAGCAGCGCCACCTTGTCGGCATCCTTCAGGCTGGCGATCGGGTCATGCGGCAGATAGATTTCGCGGCGCGAGCCATGCCGTAACATCGGCACTTTTTGCGTGCCACCCTGCCGCGCGATCGCACGGGTAGTTTGCGCCGCATCGTTCAGCGCATTCAGGCTGATGTCGTCGGAATAAGCGAAGGCGGTCTTCTCGCCGCTCACCGCGCGCACCCCGACACCCTGGTCGATGTTGAAACTGCCGGACTTGACGATACCCTCTTCCAGCGACCAGCTCTCGGCGCGGCTGTACTGAAAATACAGATCGGCATAGTCGAGGCGGTGCGCCATCATGCTGGCGAACACCTGTTCGAGGTTGCGCGCACCGATGGAATAGGGTGTCAGCAGCGTTTGCTGCGCAGTTGCAAACAACTTGTCGGGCGATGCGATTTGATTCATGAATATCCTCTTGGCAATAATGCCTTTAAGGGAGAGAAGTTACTAAAACACCATTTATGGTGAAGGGATAAGGGTGAAGGGTTGAAGGGTAACACCCTTACCCCCTTTATTCGAAGAGAGGGTTTTACCCTTCTCCCTTCCATTTTCAAAGCGTCTCAGCAACTATGCAGCACGCGGTGCGCCAGCGCGGGCAGGCTGTTGCGCAGGCTGGCCTGATAAGAGGGGTTCACTTCTGCAATCACAACGCCGGAACCGCGCGGCAACCGGTCCAGCACCCGCCCCCACGGATCGACGATCATGCTGTTGCCGTGCGTCTCGCGCCCGCTGACGTGATAACCGCCCTGCGCCGAGGCCACCACATAGGCCAGATTTTCTATCGCACGGGCGCGCACCAGCACTTCCCAGTGCATCTTGCCGGTGGTTTCGGTAAACGCAGCGGGCAGCACGATGATGTCCACATCTTTCATCGCGCGGAACAGTTCGGGGAAGCGCAGGTCGTAGCAAACCGCCAGACCGATGCGCCCGAACGGGCTGTCCACAACTACCACCCGGTTGCCCGGCTCGATGGTTTTGGCTTCGTTATAGCGTTCATTGCCCAGTTCCAGGTTAAACAGGTGAATCTTGTCATAGCGCGCCACCTGTTCGCCCCGCTCATCGAACATCAGGCAAGTATTCAGCACCTTGCCCGGTTCGCTGGCCACCAGCGGGATCGAGCCGCCCACCAGCCAAATTTTATTCTGCCGCGCAGTCTCGGCAAGGAAAGATTGAATGCGCCCCTGCCCGGGCTGTTCGCGCGCCGTAACCTTGTCCTGTTCGCTCATACCCATGATCGCGAAGAATTCCGGCAATACCACCAGGCGCGCGCCCTGTTCGGCGGCCTTGGCGATCAGGCGGCGTGCTTCGGCAAGATTGCCGGCGACGTTCGGCCCGGAGGCCATCTGGATCGCCGCAACCTTGAATGTGCCGGTTGGTGCAATGCTGTTTTGTTGCGTGGAGCTGACTTCTGACATGTCGTGCTTTCTATTTGCTTGGGTTATTCTCGTTTGGATTGGGCTGGGTCTGGCCTATCTTGACCACAACAGGGTCGCTCCAGGCGCCGCTGACATTGTATTCAAATGACGCCAGTTTATCGAGCGGATTACCCAGCACCTTGTTGACGATCAGCGAGCCGATACCCACCGCCGGCCCGGCGGCAAATGCGCCAAGCAGCGATACGCTGTCGCCCAGAGTCGGCAAGACCCGTATGCGCAAATTCTGCGTGCCGCGATTCAGGTCGACGCTGCCCTTCATCGTCACCTTGGCGGCAGAGCCGTCGATATGAAAATCTTGGCTGTCTATCACACCATGCTTGATCGTGGCGGTGCCGTTGATATTATCGAACTGGAAACCCGAGCTGAATACATCGGTGAAATCCAGCGTGATGTGCCTGGGCAAAGCCTGCAAACTGAGCACGCTGAGCAGCTTACCGGCGCCGGGGTCCATCTTGAGAAACTGTCCATTGCCGGTATCCAGTTTAAGCGTCCCATCCAGAATGGCGTAATTGAATTCGTCCGGGCCGCCCGGCCAGGACAAGCTGGCCACCAGCTTGCCACTACCCTGCTTGACGGTATCCGGGTAGCCGGAACGTGCCAGTATCTTCCCCGCATCGCTGATTTGCAGCGTCAGATTGACCTGCGTGATTGTATTGCCCTGTGCGGTGCGCCAAACGCCGTCGCCGATCAAGTTGCCATCCGGATTGGTGATATTCAAACGGCGCAACCGCCAGTCCTGCCCATCCGGGTGGCCGACAAAATCGAAGCGGCCAACTTCCTTTCCCTTAAACCGCAGGTTCTCGATCGTAACTTCCAGTGCCGGCAAATTACCAGGCTGCAATTGCGGTACGTCAGCCCGTTCAGCCTTGACCGGCGCAGCCGGCTTGCCGGCTTTGGCCGGCAACGCGGGCTGGGCAGCCGGTTCATCCGGCGTCCATTGCAAATTACGCAAGCGTGCGCTGATCTTACCGCCGTTATTAAAGCCGTGCGGTTGCCATACCGCCTCACCGTTCAGCGCGCTGCCGGATAACTGCGCTGCCAGCCCGTCACCGCGCTGTTCCGCTTCAATACGCACTCCGCTGATGGACTGGCCATAGCCGGTCAGCTTCTCGACAAACAGGCTTGCCCCGGCAAGCTGCAACCCCGGTGGCGATTCTGCGCCAGCGGCGAACAATCCCTCCCAGCCTTGCACCGACAACACCGGCAAACGCCCTGTCAGCCACAGGCCATCCTTGTCCGGCCATTTGCCTGGTCCGCCAAAATTAACCACCCCGCGCCGGATTACGCTCACCCCGTTTTCTTCGCGCCGCGCCAGACGCACATCCACCAACTTGCCGAGTTCTGCGGTAAGAATATCCTGCCCCGGAATCACGTTTTTCTTGTCGATACGCAACGGCAGCGTATCGGAAGCGCGCTTGGCGAGGGGTTGCGGCAGCGTGGAAGCAATGCCCTGCAAATCGGACTTGATCAGCAGTTCAGCGGCTTTCTTCACCACGCTGATCTCGGCGTTCCATGCCGCCCCGCCACTCAGATAATTCAGCAACGGATGCGGATTGACCTTGCGCAGCGCATCGAGGTTGCTGCGTCCCTTCACGGTAGCACGCACTGCACCGCCCTCGGCTGTCTGCACATTGATGCTGGCCGGGCCGCCGAGTATTTCCGCCGATACGCCGCTGGCCTGCATGCCCGATTCGGTAAATGACAGTTCACCGCGCGTCTTGCGCAACAACGGCATCCCGTCACCCAGATCGATATCGTTATTCAGCGCGCGAAAAGTGCCCGCCACTTTTGCCGGCTTGCTGCCCAGCAGCGGGATATGCAGCGACAAGTCCAGATACCCGTCGCCGCTGGCGCGCATGCCATCGGTAAAGCCGTCTATATAGCCGCGCACCGGGCTCTGCTGGATAAACTGCAGGAAGGTATCGCTCGCGCCTGACGCCGCACCTTTTACTTCCAGCAACAAATCGCTGCCCATCATGTCCGGCAAGGTGGCGGTAACGTTCTGCAGGCGCGCGCCCAGCATCGTTGCGGAAGGCGACCTCACCTCCAGCTTGTTGCCGCGTATCAGCAATTCGCCGGAAATGTTCTCGATACGCGGCCAGCTCTTGTCAAATTCCAGCGCGACACCCTGTGCATGCCCGCCAATTTCGAACAACACATCTTTGCTTCCGCCCGGCGGAAAATCGCTCAGGTTGCCCTTGATGCGGATACGCAAATCATGCGTGTGTCCCGCCTGCAACGCGCCGTTCAGCCAATCGTTGCCTTCCCGGTCCAGCGCGACCAGCGGGGTATAACGGGCGGCGCGCCGGACAGCGCCGCGCGTCAGGCTGGCGGTAAGATCCAACACGCCCTTGGTGTTGGCCCGAGTCTGGTAACTGCCATACAAGTTGCCCGCCAGATCATCGTTGGCGACGGCGATATTATCCACCTTGACCGACAGCTCTCCGCGCTCACGCCGCCAGCCGGCCTGCCCGGACAGTGTCGCAAAAGACAACGGCTCGCGCATCACGCCCGGCGCATCGACGACCAGCTGGCTGGAATTGATATTCAGCCTGCCACTCGCCTCGCTGCCATCCACATCCACCGACAAACCGGAAAAGCCGGGCATCTTGCCAACTTGGCGCAGCGCAAGGTTTTCAAACTGCCCCCGGATCTTGTAGCTATCCGGTTTTTCCAATGCGCCCTGCCATTGCGCGTTCAGATTGGCTACCCTTCCCCCGGGAGCATAGGCATCAAGCTGGGCGCGCAGGCCGGCCTCCAGCGGCAGAAAGTTCGCCAGGCTGGCCAGCGTTTCCAGCTGCAATAAATTGGCACGCATCTCGCCGCTGGCCGGATGCCCATCGACCGCCGCAATACTGCGGAAATAGAAATCCGTAGGTAGCAATTCGATTCCATTTTGTAAACGCATTGCCAATTGTCTGGTCGATATCTCGATGCCGCCCGCCAAATTTTTCCAGGCAGCGCGGCCATGCAAATTGCGCAACACCACCTCCGGCACATCCTCGGCGAGCTTGGTCGCCACACCGCGCAAATCCAGATCGGCAGTGATCTGCGCCACCTTGCCGTACTCGATGCCAAGCCAGCCGCGTAGCGCGCCGTGCCCGCGGCTGAATTCGCGCGGCAAATCCAGCCATGGCCGCCAGGCCGAGACGTCGGTGTGATCGAGCTGGGTAAATATTTCCCCGCGCCATTCGCCGAGGTTATCAAAACTCGCCCCGCGAAAATCGCCGCGCACATCCAGCGGCGTCGCCAGTTCGCTGGGCGGTGTGGCGCGCAACGCAAAACGGTGGCGATTGAAAAAACTTTCGATGCGCAAATTGACAGTCTTCAGCGCCAGCGGCGGCGCAGCACGCTGTTCGTCCCTCCAGACGATCAGCGCGTCGCGCACCACGATGCGCGACTGGCGCAACAGCCAGTTGGCCAGATTATTGTTGCCGCTGTCCCGGCTGGAAAGCGCCACGCCGCCGATAAAAAACTTTCCCTGCGCATCGCGCCGCACCAGCAATTCCGGCCTGTCGATTTCCAGGCTGTCCAGCCGCAGATCGGCAGTGAACAACGACAGCCACGATACGCTGCCATCTACGCGCGATAGCGCCAGCGCAGTTTGCCGTCTTTCATCCAGAATGCGCACATCGATGAAACTCAGGCGCGGATGCAATCCCTTCCAATCACCATCGATCCTGCCGATCGTTACCGGGTTACCGATCGCACTGGCGAGCGAAGCCGAAATCTGATCATGGTACTGCCCCACATTCGGCAGCAACCAGTAGCGCAGCACCAGAATGACAATTGCGGCCAGCACCGCCACCGTCGCAGATATGGTGATTGCGAAGCGTGCCAGCCAGTTCAAGCTGTGCCGGAGCAGGCGGATGGGCAGTGAATTCTGCATCAATGGAATAAGCGCAATCGCACCGTAATCGGGGCCTTGGATTTATAATCGACAACAATTGTCATTCTAACGTGAATCCCCGATGAATACCGCAACTGCACCTCATCCCACCTTCGATTCGTTACTGCAAAAAACATTGCAGTGCAGCCGTTATGCCAAATATGTGCTGGATGCGGACCAGCATCTGTTGCATTGGTTGCAGGAGAATCACACCACGCGATGCAGCCGCGCGGAAATACTCGGTTTGTTGCAGCAGTCCGCTCCCTCTCCCCAACCCTCCCCCGCTTGCGGGGGAGGGAGCAATCGAGTCGCTACCGCGACATGCTTGTTTGATTCTGAAGCCGAGCTGGCACGTGCGGTACGCCGCCTGCGCAAACAGGTGATGCTCAAACTGATTTTGCGCGATATCAACGGCCTTGCCGACCTGAACGAAGTGATGCACTCGATGACCGCACTCGCCGAAATCTGCGTGCAACATGCCCAGACATGCCTGATGCAATCCCTGCGCCAGCAATTCGGCGATCCGATAGGCGAGAGCAGCGGAAAACCGCAGGAGTTGCTGGTCATCGGCATGGGCAAGCTGGGGGGTTGCGAGCTGAATGTCTCTTCCGATATCGACTTGATCTTTGTCTATGCCGAAGACGGTGAAACCGACGGGCCGCGCAAGCTGGGCAACCACGAATTCTTCACCCGGCTGGGGCGGCGCCTGATCAACATCATCAACGAGCCCAGCGCCGACGGTTATGTGTTCCGCGTGGACATGCGCCTGCGCCCTTACGGCGACAGCGGCCCGCTGGTGACAAGCTTCGCCGCGCTGGAAGAATACCTGATCAGCCAGGGCCGCGAATGGGAACGTTATGCATGGATCAAGGCGCGTGTCATCGCTCCGTCGGAGAATCCGGCAGCGCCTGACCCGGATATCGCCGAGCTGACGCGCCTTACGCAACCGTTCATATTCCGCAAATACCTCGATTTCGGTGCAATCGATTCGATGCGCAAACTGCACGCGCAAATTCGCCAGGAAGTGCAACGCCGCGACCGGGCCAACAACATCAAGCTCGGGCCGGGCGGCATACGCGAAATCGAATTTACCGCACAGGTGTTCCAGTTGATCCGCGGCGGGCGCGACGCACAGCTGCGCATCCGTCCCACCCGGCAGGCGCTGCAACTGCTCGCCAGGGACGGCCATCTATCTGCGCCGGTAGTTGCCGGACTGGATGCCGCCTACATTTTCCTGCGCAACCTGGAACACCGGCTGCAATATCTGGACGACCAGCAAACCCAGGAACTGCCGGAAAAACCCGAGGACCGGGGAATTATCGCGCAGTCGATGGGCTGTGCCGACTACACAGCGTTACTGGATCAGCTCGACCGCCATCGTGCGCTGGTCAGCCAGCAATTCGGGCAGATATTCGGTGAGCAGCAAGAGGTGCAGGACGATGCGCAGTTCTGGCACGAGGGGGTTACCGATGAAGAATTGAGCATGCATCTGGAAGGCCTGGGGTATCGCGCTGCGGCCAACAGCGCACAACAGCTACAGCAATTGCGCAGCGGCAGCCGCTACCGGCAACTGCCCGATCTCAGCCGCCAACGCCTGGACAAACTGATCCCGCAATTCATTGCGTTAAGCGCGCAACATGGCGACCCCGACGCGACGCTTTCCAGGTTGCTGGCCCTGCTCGAGGCGATCAGCCGCCGTGCGGCTTATCTCGCCTTTCTCGCCGAATACCCGCAAGCGATGCAACGTCTGGCCGCACTGGTGGCGGCCAGCAGCTGGGCCGGCGAATATCTGACGCAACACCCGGCCTTGCTCGACGAATTGCTCGATGCGCGCGAAATTTACCAGCCGCCGGAATGGCCGAAAATCGATCTCGATTTGCAAAACAGGTTTGCCGATTGCGCCGGCGATATCGAACGCCAGATAGAGGTGCTGCACCATGTCCAGCAGGAGCAGATTTTCCACCTGCTGGCGATGGATCTGCAAGGCTTGCTGCCATTGGAAAAACTCAGCGATCACCTGAGCGACCTCGCCGACATGATTCTGCGCCACATGCTGAAGCTGTGCTGGGACAGCGCGCGCAAACGGCACCGCGAGGACGCTAAGTTTGCGATCATCGCGTACGGCAAACTGGGCGGCAAAGAGCTGGGCTATGCCTCCGACCTCGATCTGATTTTCCTCTACGACGACGACCATCCCGATGCACAGGAAATCTATGCGCGGCTGGGTCAGCGCATCAACTCGCTGCTGGGCAGCTACACCTCGTCCGGGCGGCTGTATGAGACCGATTTGCGCCTGCGCCCGAACGGCGCAAGCGGTTTGCTGGTGAGTTCGATCGCGGCGTTCGCGGAATACCAGCAGACCCAGGCTTGGGTGTGGGAACATCAGGCACTGTCGCGTGCCCGCTTCTGCGCCGGCGATGCCCAGGTCGGCGCGGCGTTCGAAAGCATACGCCGGGAAGTGCTTTGCCAGCCGCGCAACCCGGTGGCATTGCGCAAGGAGATCGTCGAGATGCGCCAGAAGATGCACGACGGGCACCCCAACAACAGCAAGCTGTTTGACATCAAGCACGACAGCGGCGGCATGGTGGACATCGAGTTCATCGTGCAATACCTCGTGCTTGCCCATGCACACCAATATCCCCAGCTGACTGCCAATGTCGGCAATCTGGCGTTGCTTGGACTTGCCGGTGAACTGGGGCTTGTTCCGTCCGGTCTTGCCGAACATGTCCGTACGCTGTATCGCGCGCTGCGCCAGATACAGCATCGGATGCGCCTCAACAACCTTTCGCCATGCCGCATCGAACACGGCGAGGTCGATACTGCCGCATGCGAGAAATTATGGGGAATGCTGTTTAATAAACCTGAGCCGCACGAGCCGAAGCCAAACAGGTAGCCCGGATGAAACGCAGTGCAATCCGGGAATGGCTGCTGATATCCCCGGGTTCCGCTATCGCCACATCCGGGCTATAAAATTTCTCTTTCTACGATCAGCCTTACTGGCAGCAGTTTCACCAGACGTAGAACTGGATGCTCCAGACCGTGCCGATGACCGCCACCGCCACGGCATAGAAAACAAAAGCGGCGACCTGGCGCAGGGTGCTGGCATCACGCAACAATCCGAGACCTAGGCGCAGCGACCACAGCATCCCCAGCCCGAGCAAGATTCCGCGCACCCATGGTAGCCATGGCAACAGAATGCCCTCGGCGCGCAAGTGGTTCACCGTCATCATCGACAGCCCCAGAAACAGGCCGATACCGGCCAGCGGGGTGAGTCCCATTGCCAAGGAGCGCCAGTCGGTGCGCGCGAGCCGTGATGAGATGCTGACCAATACCAGCACAGCCCCGCCCAGAGCGAGCGCGACAGCACCGATGTAAGCAAGGATGGCCGCGCCGTCCAACCAGGTAAATACGTCGTTGGCCGCCGGGTAGCGGGTCAACAGCCACCATGCCGGGCTTTCTTCCAGCGGCCAGAAAATATCACGCGCCACCAACCACTCGGCGCTGCGCTGCTTGAGCTGGATGAATAAAGGGCTGACGGTCCACTGAAAGGCGGCGATAGCCACGCCGAGCAGACCGAAGATCAGCAGCAGCGCTCCGGGCGTGTTGGCTTGTTGCTTGCTGTCTAAAATTTCCGCGTTGACGGAACGTGCCGCCAGTTGCACCGCATGACGATGCCCGCTGCAACGGCCGCAGGCGTGGCATTCGGAAGCACCGCTGAGGTGTTTTACGCCCAGCAGCGGCGCGCAATCCACCGCACCGGTACGGCTCGGGTAACGCTCCCACGATTCGCGGTCGACGCGAAAATGGACGGGGGCGAGCCGCGCCAGCAAGGCGAACACGCCGGACACCGGGCACAGATAGCGGCACCAGACCCGCTTGCCTTTGCCGTACAGCCAGCCGACCGCCACCGCCGCCACCGTGGAACCGCCGAGGATCAGCAGCGCTGCCTGCGGGTAATCGTAAACACTGATGAGCTGGCCGTAGATGGTGGTGAGGATGAACGCCAGCACCGGCCAGCCGCTCCAGCGTATCCACTTCGGGATGGTGCCACCGCGCCCGTGGTGGCTGGCAAATTCGGCCAGCGCCCCTTCCGGGCAAAGCACGCCGCACCAGACCCGCCCCAACAACATGATGGAAAGAATGACGAACGGCCACCAGATACCCCAGAAGGCGAACTGGGCGAACAGGATCAGATTGGAAAAGATCGTCGCACCGGTTTGCGGCAGCGGCATAAATACTGGGACAACCACCAGCGCCGCGTAGAACACCGCCACTGACCACTGCAAGGCCAGAATGGCGCGGCGGTGGCGCTGCATGGCATCGCCCAGACGCGCCAGCGCACCTTTGCGGGGGCGCGGCATGAAACGGATGATTTGGGTCGTTGCTTCCATGTCAGCGCGCTTTCGCTGCGGGCGCGCGCCCCCCGGAATCGCGACCCAAGTACGCCAATCCGCCCAATGCCAGCGTCCAGAAGGCGACATAAGCGATCAGCAAGGTGGCCGAAGGGCGCGCCCGGTAGCCGAGCAAATCGGCCAGCAGCCGCCCCGCCCCCTGCCTGTCGTCGAGCAGCGCGGATGCATCCCAGACCGGATCGAGCAGTGGCGGCAGCCAATCCAGGCCGATCATGCGGTCGATACCGGCGGCCAGCAGCGAGCCTGCAATCAGCAGCAACAGTATCTCGCTGACACGAAATATCAACCGGTAGCTGAGAAAACGGGCGCCGCGCGCGATTATCCAGCCACTCGCGGCGGCGAGCACGAAGCCCGCTGCCGCCGCACCGGCCAAGCCCAGCAGGGCTGCACCACCCGCTTCCAACCCGAGGCTGTAGAGATACATCACTGTTTCCGCACCTTCGCGAGCAACTGCCAGAGCGGTGACCGCGCCGATACCGATGATGCCGGGAGAGCGGGCCGCCCGACCCTCCAGTTCTCTTTTCATCATGCGGCCATGGCGGCGCATCCAGATCACCATCTGCACGATCAGGGTGGCGGCGAACAGCACCATGCCGATATGAAACGTTTCCAGCGCCTCGCCCTGAAGCTGGCTCTGGGCGGCGAAGGTGGCAAAGCCCAGCGCAATCGCCAAGCCCAGCCCGGCCAGCAGGCCCAGCCAAAGCCCGCGCCGCAGCGGTGCAGGGTCAGGCTGGCGTGCGATCCAAGCCAGCAGTATGCCGATCAACAGCATGGCTTCCAGGCTTTCACGCCAGACAATAATCAGAGCATTCAACATAATAAGCACCTCATTTGGCAATCAGTAACATTTCAGAAGTCGACGGATGAAATTCGTCGAAGAAACGGTAACTACCCGGTTTGAGCGAGTGAATGACCACGAAGGAACTGGCACCGGGAGCCAGTACTTTTTCGACCCGCAGGTCAAGGTTTTCAAACTCGCAAGGGCCGGGGCCTTCGTTTTTGATGGCGAGCTTGATCTTGTTTCCGGCGGCAACTTCCAGCCGTGCCGGAGTGATGTGACCGTCCTTGACGACAACGGAATAGGTAGGCAACTCGTCGGCGCAGGCTTCCACAGGCACCGCCAGTGAAATCGTCGCCACGAGGATGATGAAGACAAGGTGACGCACGGCACGGCCGCGCAGCAGCCAGGACAAGACATCAAGTGTGCACGAAGTGGCTATCATTCCGTTCATGTTTGTTTCCTCGTCAGAACGCCAAATTGGCCCGCACACCGACAATCTTGACTGGCCGTGCGTCCGGGTTACCCGCCGGGTTGCGTATGTATTGGAAGTCTGGGGTCAGGTCGAACCGCTCATGGACGTGAAAGCGATAATAGGCTTCCATGGCCTGTTCCCAGCCCGTGGCGGCAAAGCCATAATCGGGTACGCCATCCGCATTCACATCCAGTGTTGCGGACTGGGCGCGGAAGTCGTTGCTGGTGCGATTGCTGCCAATGGCAAGCCCAATGGCATCGGCTCCCCGTTTCCAGTAGCTGCCATTGAGTTCGGCCCCGAAACTGGCGGTACGATCAAAGGGCATGCGTGCTCCACTGCCTGTGCCAAAGCGCCCGAACAGCGTGATGCCATCGCCAAGGCGCTGATCGAAGTTGAATCCGATACCACGATGGGAAGCTGTTTCAGCCCTAATGAACGTCGGCGCCTGCCCATTGCGCCAGATATAAACCCGATAATTACCTTGGAGTCCGGTAAAGAAGCGCTGGTAGGTTTCCGCCTGAAGAATGACAAATGGCGATTTAAAAGAGTCGCTGAAATTGGCACTCCGCCCCGCGCCGAACACACCAAGGGAAAGGCGGTAAGTTTCAGGTTTTGCACCCCAATTGAAGTAGGACATGCGAATGCCCGGCGAGAAACCAAATCCGTCAGCGCCAATATTGGCTGCCAACGGGTTGTCCAGCATCGCATTATGCACAAACATGCTCGCCAGAAATTGACGGGTTTCGTCGTTGGCAGCAGCATTTTGGTCAAAAAACGCAAAGGGATCCATCTTGCCGAAATTGATGGTTAGATTTTCCCGGGAATGCGGTTTGAAGCCGCCCAACGGCAGCGGGATGACTGCTTGATACCAGCCCTGCGCCAGCATCATGGCGCTGGATTCAGGCTCCACCACCGAACCGAGTTGAAACGATGTTGCGTTGGGTCCCACAAAAGAGGTAAATTTATTGCTGAGTCCCTTGCCTTGGCCTACCCGAAAATGCCCTAACACCTTACTTTCGATGTCGCCGGTTTTAATGGTCGGCGTGGTTACCGTGATGTCGGCGCGATAGTTAATCTGTGTACCAGAGCTATTGATACCGCTTGCACCTTGGGCAACCGTGGTGAAGTTTGCGCCAGTGGAAAATCCCTCAATCGAATCGATGACTTTTGCCTGTTTCTGGATGTCCAATGTTTGGTATTCCACCGCCTTTAACCGTGACGCCAGTTCCGGTTCATTCTCGCTGATGCGTTCGCTGGCAAGCGATTTCTCCATTTCCTTATTTTGCTGTTCCAGCGCTTCGACGCGCTGCGTGAGGCGTTTCAGCTCTGCCAGTAAAGCGGCGGTATCGTCGGCAGCCGCAGCAGGCATGGTCACCGCTGCGGCAATCACCATAGACAGCAATTTCGGGATGAGGCGCATCTCAGTACCCGCCTTTTTTGCCTATGCCGACATAGGTGAATTCCCACTCTGCCTCGAAGGGTTTGAACCACGGGCGCACGCCAGTCGCGCGGTCAGTATGGCGGCCAAAGTGCCGGCCCATGGCATTCTCGGGGGCAGAAGGCGAGTAAACGATGAACTTGACCTTGTATTTACCCGGCCCCTTGAGCTTGACGTTGTCACCGTAATGAGGGCCATCGCTGGCCACCATCGGCATCATATCCCCCTTGATGACCTCGCCGGAAGGCAGTTTGGTCAGCTCGTATTTCACCTGCAGATAGGGCATCCAGAAGCCTTCCGGGAAGCCGTTTGGATTGTTGCTCAACGCATGGATGTCAGCTTCCAGATGGATATCCGTCTCCGACGCTTTCTTCATGTGCCCGTCAGGCTCCATGTCAACTGCCTGCAAATAGACGGCGCCCACCTCCATGCCCGCCATGTTCTGCGACGCACCGATGGGGTATTCGAGTGCTTGCACCGGCAAAGCAAAAACCAGAAGCAAGGCACTGGTAAAACTGGTGATATAACGGGTGAAATTTGTCATGGCACGGCTATCCTTGCAAAGTTTAATGAGAACCATTCTCATCTTACATGAGAATAATTATCATTTGCAAGTTATTCTTGTGCGCGCAGCACAAATTATTTTGGCATAACAAAAATCCCGGCAGCAAGCTGCGGGGTATTGATTGTGTAGGGTAGATAAAGCGCCGAAGGCGTGTATCCATCACAAACCCGGTGGATTCGCGCTGCGCGCTCGATCCTAAAAACCTCGGTTCAATCCGCAGATTACGCAGATTTTCAAAGCGTTGCTGGCAGGTATCGCATCACCCGAAAGGTTGGCTGACGATCCAAGATTACCTGTTGTTTAATCGGCGGAAATCTGCGTAATCGGACAGGCGAGCGTCCACCATGACCATATCGTCTACATTCACTGCGGGCGGTTTGAGGAATTTTGCGACAAGATCACCGGAGATATGCAGCGCGTTATTGCTGAGAAGCCCGGTTTTACGCTGCGCGATCACGCATTGACACAATACGGTGAATGCAATGGGCAGGATTGTCCGGGAAAGAATAAAAAAGGAAGGGCGGACTATGCCCGCCGGATCAAGCTGTCGGGCGGAGCCCGATCTACGGATTGTTGTGCTTTTAAAATAAAAATGGAATAAATCCGTAGCTAAACTGCTTTTCTCAGGTCAATGCAGCAACAGCGATTGCTGCACTGATACCGCGCAAACCGACATCAGCGTCCCGGGCATCAGGCCGAGGAGCAGCACAGCCAGCCCGTTGATACTGATCAGTGTCGCGGCATCCTGATCGACGTTGATCGGCGCATGTGTTTCCGGCGCATCGAAGTACATCAGCTTGACGATACGCAGATAATAGAACGCGCCAATCAGCGAGAACATCACCGCAGTCACGGCCAGCCAGACATGCCCGGCTTGCACGACGGCGTTCAACACCGAAAACTTGGCGTAGAAACCCACGGTAGGCGGCACACCGGCCATCGAGAACATCAGCAACAGCATCAGGAAAGCCAGCCATGGGCTGCGCTGGTTGAGCCCCTTGAAGTCGTTGAGGGTATCCGCCTCGAAGCCTTCGCGCGACAGCAACATGATCATGCCAAACGCGCCCAGCGACATCAGCACGTAAATCACGGCATAGAACATCGATGCGCCATAACCCTCGGTGCCGCCGCTCAACAGGCCGAGCAGCAGGAAACCCATGTGCGAAATGGTCGAATAAGCCAGCATGCGTTTGAGATTGGTCTGCGCGATCGCGGTGAGGTTGCCGATCGCCATCGAAGCGATCGCGAGGATAGCCAGCATGCCGGACCAATGTTGCACCAGCGGTTGCAGGCCTTCCACCAGGATGCGCGCAACAAAGGCAAAGGCGGCCAGCTTGGGTGCGGAGCCGATCAGCATCGTCATTGCGGTGGGTGCGCCGTGATATACGTCCGGCACCCACATATGGAAAGGCACCGCGCCGAGCTTGAACGCCAAACCAGAAACCACGAATACCAGGCCGAACACGACCAGACTCTTGTTTGCCGTGCCGGACTGGATCGCCTGTGCCACTGTAGCCAGTTCCAGCGAGCCGGTCGCGCCGTACAACATCGACATGCCATACAATAGCAAACCGGAAGCCAATGCGCCGAGAATGAAATATTTCATCGCGGCTTCGGTGGCGACAGCGGAGTCGCGCTGCAGCGCAACCATCGCGTACAGGCTCAGCGACAGGAGTTCCAGGCCAAGATACAGGGTAAGGAAATGGCTGGCCGAAATCATCACCATCATGCCGAGCAGGGCGAACAACGCCAGCACCATGAATTCGCCGGTGAACAACCCGCGCACCAGCAGATATTGGCGCGAATACACCAGCATCATCGACACCGCCAGATAGGTCAGCAGCTTCAGCACATCCGACATCAGGTCATCCACGATCATATTGTGGAACGCATGGACTACACCGTTCTCGTGCGTGCCGACCGTAATCAGCGAACAACCTACCAGCGTGAGTTGCACCAGTATGTAAGTGGCCCGTTTGTTATTCTGCCTGAACAGCAAATCCGCAATCAAAATCATGCACGCCATGACCAGCAGAAAAATTTCTGCTGCAACCGGCATCAAATTAGTCATCAAATCCATATTCACACTCATCTCGAAATTTGCTGCAAAAGTACTGCTGCGATGTCTGTCCTCTGTCTTCCGCCCTCTGTCCTCTGATCACGGCAGCTTGGAACGCGCCACATGCACCAGCAAGTCATTCACCGACACATGCATGATTTCGCTGAACGGCAGCGGATACAGCCCCATGCCCAGCACGATAATCGCCAGGATCAAGAAGATCGCCGTTTCGCGAAGGTTCATATCGGTCAATTCGGCCACATGCTGGTTGGCCACGGCACCGAAGATCACGCGTTTGTACATCCACAGCGTGTAGGCCGCGCCGAAGATCAATGTGGTCGCCGCCGCAAAGGCAAACCAGAAGTTCGCTTTCACCGCGCCAAGAATCACCAGAAATTCGCCGACGAAGGCGCTGGTGCCCGGCAGGCCGCTGTTGGCCATCGCGAACAGCATGAAAAATGCGGCGAACACCGGCATCGTGTTGGCTACACCGCCGTAATCGGCGATCCTGCGCGAGTGCATGCGGTCATACAACACGCCGATACACAGGAACAGCGCGCCTGCGACGAAGCCGTGCGAAAGCATCTGCAGCAACGCGCCTTCCATGCCGTAGGCGTTGAAAATGAAGAACCCCAGCGTGACGAAACCCATATGGGAAATCGATGAATAGGCCACCAGCTTCTTCATGTCGGCCTGCGCCAGCGCCACCAGGCCGATGTACACCACCGCAATCAGCGATAGCGCGATCATCACGCCGGACAGATAGTGGCTTGCATCCGGCGCGATCGGCATCGAGAAGCGCAGGAAGCCGTACGCGCCCACCTTCAGCATGATCGCCGCCAGAATTACCGAGCCGCCGGTCGGCGCTTCGACGTGCGCATCCGGCAACCAGGTGTGCACCGGAAACATCGGCACTTTCACCGCAAACGCGAAGAAAAATGCGATGAAGATCAGTATCTGCGCATTTATCGGGATCGCAACCTGATGGAAGTCGAGAATCGAGAAGCTGCCGTTGGACAGGTTATACAGGTAGATCAGCGCAATCAGCATCAGCAACGAGCCGAGCAAGGTATAGAGGAAGAACTTGACTGCCGCATACACGCGGTTCGGGCCGCCCCATACGCCGATGATGATGAACATCGGGATCAGCATGGCCTCCCAGAACACATAGAACAGTATCGCATCCAGTGCGGCAAACACGCCGATCATGATGCCCGACATAATCAGGAATGCCGCCATGTATTGCGCGACGCGTTTCTCGATCACCTGCCAGCCGGCCAGCACCACAATAGGCGTAAAAAATGCGGTCAGCAAAATCAGCAGCACCGAGATGCCATCCACGCCGAGGTGATAATGGATATTGAAATGAGGAATCCAGTTGCGCAATTCGACAAACTGCATTTTGGAAGTGTCGCGCACGAAGCCGGTGTACAGCGGTATCGTCACCAGAAAACCAAGCACCGAGCCCACCAGCGCAATAACACGGGCCAACGGGGCATTTTCATCGTCACCGGTAGCCAACACCAGCACGCCGAAAATGATCGGCAACCAGATCGCGACGCTAATTACGGGTAATCCAAAAATCATACTGTCATTCCTTCATCTTGTAGGTCGGGTTTCAACCCGACACTGCCCCACCATGCCGGGCTGAAGCCCGACCTGCTAAAACCAGTTGCGTACGGTCAGCAGCACAAACACGCCGATGATCATCGAAAATGCATAGTGATAAATATAGCCCGACTGAACATGCCGCACCACGCCGGAGAACATTCCAACCAGCTTCGCCGAGCCATTCACGATAAAGCCGTCGATAAATTTCACGTCGCCGAATTTCCATAACAGTCCGCTCGCATTGCGCGCGCCCCCGGCAAAGAACCAGTCGTTGAAACGGTCGAAGTAATACTTGTTGTCCAGCACGGTGTAGATGAGCTGAAATTTCTTCTGGATCGCCGCCGGAATGTCCGGGCGCTTCAGATAGAAGAAAGCCGCGCTCGCGACGCCTGCGATCGCCAGCCACAACGGCAACGAGGTCAGCGAGTGCAGCGCCATCGAGAATGCACCGTGGAATTCTTCATGCATTTCGTGCAGCGCATGGTGGTGCTCGGAAATGAAAATCGCGTCGCCGAAATAACCGCCGTATAGCATCGTCTCGACCGCAACGGCGCCTATCAGCACGGACGGGATGGCCAACAGGATCAACGGCAGCGTGACTACCCACGGCGTTTCATGCGGTTTGCCGCCATGGTGCCCATGATCGTCGTGCCCGTGCTCATCATGCCCGTGGTCGTCATGCGTACTGACGGCATGATGCGCGTCATGCGGCGCCTCGTCATAGCGCTCGTTGCCGTGGAACACCAGGAAGTACATGCGGAACGAATAGAAAGCCGTGACGAACACACCCGCCACGACGGCAAAATAGGCAAAGCCTGAACCGGGCAGATGCGACAGCGCGACCGCTTCGATGATGCTGTCCTTGGAGTAGAAGCCGGAAAAGAACGGCGTACCGATCAGCGCCAGTGAACCGATCAGCGAAGTGATCCAGGTGATCGGCATGTATTTCCTCAGGCCGCCCATGTAGCGGATGTCCTGGTTGTGGTGCATCGCGATGATCACCGAACCGGCAGCAAGGAACAGCAGCGCCTTGAAGAACGCATGGGTCATCAGGTGAAAGATCGCCACCGAGTAGGCCGATGCACCAAGCGCCACGGTCATGTAGCCGAGCTGTGACAGCGTGGAATAAGCCACGACGCGCTTGATGTCGTTCTGGATGATGCCGAGGAAACCCATGAACAATGCGGTGATCGCACCGATTACCATGACAAAGGACAGCGCGGTTTCAGACAATTCAAACAGCGGCGACATGCGCGCCACCATGAAGATACCGGCTGTCACCATCGTTGCGGCATGGATCAGCGCGGAGATCGGCGTCGGGCCTTCCATCGAATCCGGCAGCCAGACGTGCAACGGGAATTGCGCCGATTTACCCATCGCGCCGATGAACAGCAGGATGCAGGTTGCACTCAGCAGGTTTACCGTCATGCCGGGAATCGGTGCGATATCCTTGGCGTGGCTGGCGGCATTGGCGAACACAGACTGGTAGTCGAGTGTGCCGAACACCATCAATACCAGACCGATACCAAGCAGGAAACCGAAGTCGCCGACGCGATTAACCAGAAACGCCTTCAGGTTGGCGTAGATTGCCGTCGGGCGCGTATACCAGAAACCGATCAGCAAATAGGAAACCAGACCCACTGCTTCCCAGCCGAAAAACAGCTGCATGAAATTATTGGACATCACCAGCATCAGCATCGAAAAGGTGAACAGCGAGATGTAGCTGAAGAAGCGCTGGTAGCCGGGATCTTCCTGCATGTAGCCGATCGTATAGATATGCACCATCAGCGACACGAAGGTCACCACCAGCATCATCGTGACGGTAAGCCGGTCTATCAGGAAACCCACCTGGAAGATGGTGTCGCCGGAAGTCAGCCAGGTATAAACCGCGCCATTGAACATATGGCCATCCCACACATCCTTGAAAATCACCAGTGAGGCGGCAAAGGAAACCGCCACCAGCGCGATGGTGATGCGATGTGACCATGTGCGTCCCAGCAATTTGCCAAACAGGCCAGCGGCAATCGCTCCGGCCAGCGGAGCCAGGGGGACAAGCAGATAAAGATTTTGCATACTCATAAGGAAACCTCTAAAAATCTACTGCGCGATTCGATAGCTGCGTTGCGCGGTGCTCGCTCCTCGCCTACACATTCGGTATGTCTCGTTCGCTGCGCTCCGTGCGCCTTGCTCTCAAATCGCTCGCTACGATTTTTAAAGGCTTCCATAACGGTTCAACCCTTCAAGCTATCAAGATCATCAACATCGATGGTGTTCAGATTGCGGAACAACACCACCAGTATCGCCAGGCCGATGGCGGCTTCGGCTGCCGCCACAGTCAGGATGAAGAACACAAAGATTTGCCCTGCGACATCGTCCAGGTAATGCGAAAACGCGACAAAATTGGTATTCACCGCCAGCAGCATCATTTCGATCGACATCAGCAGCACGATCAGATTTTTGCGGTTCAGAAAGATGCCGAGCACGCTGACGGCAAACAGCACGGCGCTTAGCACCAGATAATGTGAAAGGGTCAACATATTGTCCTTCTCGCTCCCTTGATTGATTCTGTAGGCCGGGTTGAAACCCGGCCTACTTTTTGCTCTCGCTCTTCATCCTCACGATGCGCACACGATCCGATCTCTTCACCGCAATCTGATCGGGTATCACCTGCGATTTGGAATCCTTGCGCCGGCGCAAGGTCAGCGCGATTGCCGCGACCATCGCCACCAACAACAACACCGCAGCAATCTCAAACGGATAGACATAATCGGTATAAATCAAACGCCCCAGTTGCTTGGTATTGCTGAAATCGGCTGCGTGTTTGACCAGCTTGCCGCCGGGCGCCTCGGGTGAACCCAGCACCCAGATCATCTGGAATGCCATCAAACCGGCCAGCAGCGCGCCGAACGGCAGCCAGCGCCAGAAACCTTCGCGCAGCCGCACCAGATTGATATCCAGCATCATCACGACAAACAGGAACAGCACCATCACCGCGCCGACATAGACCAGCACCAGCGTAATAGCCAGGAATTCCGCCTCGAGCAACATCCAGATGCCTGACGCGCTGATGAACGCCAGCACCAGGAACAACACCGCATGCACCGGATTGCGCGCGGTAATCACGCGCAGCGCGGCGAACAGCGTCAACGCGGCGAATACGTAAAACACGACGGTCTCGAAATTCATCATCAATAAACCCTTTAAAATTTCTGAGAAGGGGGAAGGGGAAAGGGGGAAGGGTAAAACCCTAGCACCGCTTTGCGTTTTTCGCTTTTCACCCTTCTCCCTTCCCTCTTATCCCTTATCTGTATTTCGCATCGGCGGCACGATCCCTGGCAATCTGTTCTTCATGCTTGTCGCCGTGCGCCAGCAGCATATCCTTTGTGTAGTACAGATCGCCCTTTTTCTCACCGTGATAATCGAACACACGGGTTTCGACAATCGCATCCACCGGGCAGGATTCCTCGCAAAAACCGCAGAAAATGCACTTGGTCAGGTCGATATCGTATTGGGTGGTGCGGCGCGTGCCGTCCTCGCGCTCGGCCACTTCAATCTTGATCGCCAGCGCCGGGCAGACTGCTTCGCACAGTTTGCAACCGATGCAGCGCTCTTCGCCGTTCGCATAGCGGCGTTGCGCATGCAGGCCGCGGAAGCGGAAGCTTTGCGGGGTTTGTTCATCGGGGTACTGCACCGTGATCTTGCGCGCGAAAAAATACCGCCCGGTCACTGCCATACCCATCAACAACTCGTAGAGCAGGAAGGTTTTAAAAAATTTTGTAATCATCTGCATATTATTCTCCTCCGCCCTTACCAAACCCAGAGCGGGGTCTGCATCCACGCGGCGACCACAACGACCCAGACGATCGTGATCGGAATGAACACCTTCCAGCCAAGCCGCATCAACTGATCATAGCGGTAGCGCGGGAAGGTCGCGCGGAACCACAGGAACAGGAACAGGACGAAGGAAACCTTGCCCAGCAGCCAGACAAAGCTGTCCGGCAGGAACGGCAACGGCGACAGCCATCCACCCAGGAACATGATCGAGGTAAGAAAGGCGATCAGGATCATGTTGGCGTACTCGGCCAGGAAGAACAGCGCAAACGCCATGCCGGAGTATTCCACATGGAAGCCTGCGACGATTTCCGACTCGCCTTCAGCCATATCGAACGGCGCGCGATTGGTTTCCGCGACACCGGCAATCAGGTACACAAGAAACATCGGGAACAGCGGCAACATGTACCAGTTGAGCAAGCCGAAAGAGCCCTGCTGTCCGCGCACGATGTCGCTCAGGTTCATGCTCTGCGATGCCATCAGCACGCATACCAGCGCGAAGCCCATTGCGATCTCATACGACACGATCTGTGCTGCGGAACGCACCGCACCAAGGAACGCATACTTGGAGTTGGATGCCCAGCCGGCGATGATGATGCCGTACACGCCCAGCGAAGTCATCGCCAGAACATAGAGCAACCCGGCATTGACATTCGCCAGCGTCATGCCGTCGCTGAACGGCACAACCGCCCAAGCCGCCAGCGACGGGGCCAGCGCCATGATCGGAGCCAGCACAAACAGGAATTTGTCCGAGCCGCTTGGAATGATGATTTCCTTGAACAACAACTTGAGCCCGTCGGCAAGCGGTTGCAGCAAGCCGTAAGGGCCGACGCGGTTCGGGCCGATGCGAATCTGCATGTAGCCGATGACCTTGCGCTCCGCCAGCGTCAGATAGGCGACCGCGCCCATCATCGGCAGAATGATCAGCATTATTTTTACCAGCGTCCAGATCGGTAACCAAGCGGAACCGAGCAGGTTTTGCCCCGCCTGTTGCAGGGTTTGCAGCAATTCCATCATGCCCCATCTCCAGTTTGACCAGCGGCTTGGCTGCCGTCTTTGGGCAGCTTAGCCGAATGGCCAGTTGTTATATCAATCGGTTCCACAGTGATTGTTCCAAACATCGCACCGAGCGCTGCCGTGGCCGGATGGCCCGCAGCCACGCGTGCTGTGCCGGCAGGCATCGTATCATCCGCATGTACTGCCAGGCACACGCTCGCATTACCCTGGCTCACCTTCACGGTGCCGCCAGGCTGCACACCAAGTTTCCGCAATTCGTTGCTGTTCAGCACGACACCCGGCGTTGCCGCATCATGCGTCATTTGCAGCGCAGCGGCGCGGCGCACCAATGCATCGGCAGCATAAATCGGCACATCGCTGACACGCTGCAAGCCCGCGCTCTTGGCGCCTGAAACGGATTGCAACGAGATGCCCTCGACATGGTTATTCAACCTGTCAGCCACGTTCGATCCGGACAGCGCCTCATCACGCACGTCCTCGCTGGAGTCATAATCAAACCCGCACATGTCGAGCAAATTGCCCAGCACGCGCAATACCTTCCAGGCCGGACGCGCCTCTCCGAGCGGTTTCACCGCCCCCTTGAAACTCTGCACACGCCCTTCGATGTTCACGAATGTGCCCGAGGTTTCGGTGAACGGTGCGACCGGCAATAACACATCGGCATAATCGGTGGCGCGGTGTTTATAAGCGGACAGCGCCACCACCAGGTCGGCCGCATACATCGCGTCCAGCGCCTGTTGTGGGTTATGCATATCCAGTTCCGGTTCGACATTCAGCAGGATGTAGGCCTTGCGCGGCGATGCCAGCATCTGTGCGGCATTTATGCCCTGCACGTCACCGCCAAACGGTACTGCCCCCGCCAGATAACCGCCGACACTGTTTGCCGCCTCGCCGAGAAAGCCGAATTTCGCGCCGCACAAGACAGCGATCCGCTCCGCCAGCACGGCGATCTGCGCCGCCTGCGGATGCTGCTGCGCAAAGTTGCCGAGCAGCACTGCCGCACGCTCGCCGCTCGCCAAGCTCTTCGCGATCGCAGCCGCTTCGGCGCCAACCTGAACATCCGGCACGCCTTGGATACTCTGCTGTTTCTCTGCGGCCAGCGCCTTCAGAACTTGCGCCAATGTGCTCGCCAGTTCGCTTGGTGCGACAATGGCCTTGCCGGTGACCTTCATCAACAGGTCATCGTCGGCAGAATGAACGATGTTGGCCTGCGCGCCCTTCTTGACCGCCTGGCGCACACGATGCGCGAGCAGCGGGTGATCCTTGCGCAGAAAGCTGCCGACAATCAGGAAGCGATCGCGGGTATTGATCTCGGCGACCGGCATGCCAAGCCACGGCACGCCTGCCTGTTTGCCATCCGCGCCGAAGTCGGACTGGCGCAAGCGGAAATCCACATTGCCGCTGCCAAGGCCCCGTACGAGTCTTTGCAACAGGTAGAGTTCTTCGAGCGTGCTGTGCGGCGTCGCCAACGCGGCGATCTGGTCCACCCCGGCAACCTGTGCCACCTGGCGCAGGCCGCTCGCGACGTATTCCAGCGCGACCTGCCACTCGACCTCCTGCCACTTGCCGTCCTGCTTGAGCATCGGCTTGGTCAAACGCTCTGCCGAGTTCAGCCCTTCATAGCTGAACCGGTCCTTGTCGGAAATCCAGCATTCGTTGATCGCCTCGTTCTCGATCGGCGTAACGCGCATCACCTTGTTGTTTTTTACGTGCACCGCCAGATTGGAACCCAGGCTATCGTGCGGGCTGACCGACTTGCGCCGCGACAATTCCCAGCTGCGCGCGGTGTAGCGGAACGGCTTGCTGGTCAACGCGCCCACCGGGCACAGGTCGATCATGTTGCCGGACAATTCGGAATCCACCGAGCTGTTCACAAAGCTCATGATCTGGGAATGCTCGCCACGGAATGCCATGCCCATTTCCATGATGCCGGCGATTTCCTGCCCGAAGCGCACGCAACGGGTACACTGGATGCAGCGGCTCATTTCCTTGGTGGACACCAGTGCGCCGATATCCTTGTGCGTCACGACGCGTTTTTCTTCGCTATAGCGTGAGGTACTTCCGCCGTAACCGACGGCGATGTCCTGCAACTGGCATTCGCCGCCCTGATCGCAGATCGGGCAATCCAGCGGGTGATTGATTAGCAGGAATTCCATTACGCCCTGTTGCGCCTTGACTGCCATGTCGGAATGGGTGTGCACCTTCATGCCTTCGGCAGCCGGTGTGGCACAGGCGGGAAGCGGCTTGGGTGTCTTTTCCACCTCGACCAGGCACATGCGGCAATTTGCCGAGATCGATAATTTCTTGTGATAGCAGAAGTGCGGAATATAAACGCCCACTTTCTGCGCCGCATCCATGATCGTGGAGCCACGTTCAGTTTGAACCGGTTTGCCGTCAATTTCGAGATTAATCATTGCTCACTCAATCCTTCAGCTTTACACCAACGGGCATGACAATTTGCCACCCCTGATAATGAAATCCGCCATGCCCGTTTCCCTCTCCCCAACCCTCTGGGTGAAACAACTAGCCATTCGACTAGGCTGCAAACAACCGCAGCCAAGTCGCTGGTTATCCCGCAAGCGGGCGAGGGAGCGAACGTGTCGCTGTGCGACCTTCACACCAAACAACGCTTGTGTTCGATGTGATATTCAAATTCGTCGCGGAAGCTCTTCAACATGCCCTGCACCGGCCATACTGCCGCTTCACCCAGCGCGCAGATCGTGCGTCCGGCGATATTCCCGCCCACGCTCAACAGCAGATCGAGGTCTTCCTTGCGCCCTTCGCCATGCTCGATGCGATGCACGATGCGGTACAGCCAGCCGGTACCCTCGCGGCACGGCGTGCATTGGCCGCAGGATTCTTCGTAGTAGAAATAAGACAGGCGTTCGAGCGCGCGCACCATGCAGGTCGTCTCATCCATCACGATCACCGCGCCGCTGCCGAGGCCGGAACCCGCCTTCTGGATGGAATCGTAGTCCATCGTCAGTTCCATCATGACCTCGCCGGTCAGCACCGGCATCGATGAGCCGCCGGGAATCACGGCCTTGAGCTTGTGCCCGTGGCGCACCCCGCCGGCCATTTCCAGCAGCTTGCTGAACGGCGTGCCCATCGGCACTTCAAAATTACCGGGGTTATTCACATGCCCAGAAACCGAAAATAATTTTGTGCCGCCGTTGTTCGGCTTGCCCAGTTCGAGGAACTTTTGCCCGCCGTTGTTGATGATGTAGGGGATGCTGGAAAACGTCTCGGTGTTGTTGATCGTGGTCGGCTTGCCATACAATCCGAAGCTGGCGGGAAACGGCGGCTTGAAGCGCGGCTGGCCCTTCTTGCCTTCGATCGACTCCAGCAAGGCGGTTTCTTCGCCGCATACATAGGCGCCATAGCCCAAGTGATTGTGCAGGTCAAAACAGAAATCGGTGCCCAGAATGTTGTTGCCCAGATACCCGGCCTTGCGTGCGATTTCGCAGGCTTCTTCCATGCGTTCGTAGGCCTCGAAAATTTCGCCATGCACGTAGTTGTAGCCAGTCTTGACGCCCATCGTGTAGGCGGCGATCGCCATGCCCTCGATCAGCAGGTGCGGGTTGTAACGCAGGATGTCCCAGTCCTTGCAGGTGCCGGGCTCGCCTTCGTCGGTGTTGCACACGATGTACTTGTCGCCGTCAAAATTGCGCGGCATAAAGCTCCACTTCAGTCCGGTCGGAAAACCGGCGCCGCCGCGTCCGCGCAATGCCGACAGCTTGACCTCGGCGATGATCGCATCGGGCGACATCTTTTCCGTCAGCACCTTGCGCAACGCCTGATAACCGCCAACCTTGAGATAGTTTTCCAGCGTCCAGGGCTGGTCAAACTCCATCGTTGTGTATATGACCGGGCCTCTCATGATTTGTCCAGCTCCGCCAAAATTTGATCGACTTTATCTTTGTTCAGGAAGCCACAAAGCCTCTTGTTGTCGATGGTGAGTACCGGTGCGTCTTTGCACGCACCCATGCACTCGCCTTCGCGCAGGCCATATTTACCGTCCGCAGTCACCTCGCCCAACCCGATGCCCAATTTGGATTGCAGGTAAGCCACCGTATCGCCCGACCCGCACAACGTGCAGGAGAGATTGGTGCATACGGTAAGCGTATGCTTGCCCATCGGCTTCAGGTTGTACATGTGGTAGAAGGTCGCCACTTCGTATACCGCCATCTTCGGCATACCGAGATAGTCCGCGACATCGGCCATGTCATCGGTGGCAATCCAGCCCTTTTCATCCTGCACAAAACGCAACGCGGCCATCACCGCAGACTGCTTCTGGTCAGCCGGATACTTCTTCAACTCGCGGTTGATTCTGGTTTGTATTTGTTCGGATAACATTAGCGGTCTACCTCGCCAAAAACGATGTCCTGCGTGCCAATAATGGTTACCACGTCGGCGATCATGTGACCCCGGCACATCTCGTCCAGCGCAGACATGTGCGCAAAACCGGGAGCGCGTATTTTCATGCGATAAGGTTTGTTCGCGCCGTCGGAAACCAGATAAATGCCGAACTCTCCCTTGGGATGTTCCACCGCCGCATAAGCTTCGCCGGCAGGCACATGCATACCTTCGGTGAACAGCTTGAAGTGGTGGATCAATTCTTCCATGTTCTGCTTCATCGCCTCGCGCTTCGGTGGCGAGAACTTGTGATTGGACGCCATCACCGGCCCCGGGTTAGCGCGCAACCAGGCAATACATTGTTTGATGATGCGGTTGGATTGGCGCATTTCTTCGATGCGCACCAGATAGCGGTCATAAGAATCGCCGGTGACGCCTACCGGGATATCAAAATCGAGGCGGTCGTAAACTTCATAGGGCTGTTTCTTGCGCAAATCCCATTCGACACCGGAACCGCGCAGCATCGGCCCGGTCAATCCCAGCGCCAGCGCGCGTTCCGGCGTAACCACACCGATACCGACGGTGCGCTGCTTCCAGATGCGGTTGTCGGTCAGCAGCGTCTCGTATTCATCGACAAAACCGGGGAAGCGATTGGTGAAATCTTCCAGAAAATCGAGCAGCGAACCCTGGCGGTTCTCGTTCAGCTTCTTGACCGCCGCAGCATTGTGTATCTTGGATGGATGATATTGCGGCATCGTGTCCGGCAAATCGCGATACACCCCGCCCGGGCGATAGTATGCGGCATGCAGGCGCGCGCCGGACACCGCCTCATAGGCGTCCATCAGGTCTTCGCGTTCACGGAAACAGTACAGGAATATCGTCATCGCGCCGATGTCCAGCCCGTGTGCGCCCAGCCACAACAGGTGGTTCAGGATGCGCGTGATCTCATCGAACATCACGCGGATGTACTGGGCGCGCAACGGCACCTCGATGCCCGCCAGTTTCTCGACCGCCATCACATAAGCATGCTCGTTGCTCATCATCGAAACGTAGTCGAGCCGGTCCATATAAGGGAGGCTCTGCAGGAAGGTCTTGTGCTCGGCGAGTTTTTCGGTGCCACGGTGTAGCAGGCCGATATGCGGATCGGCACGTTCGACGACTTCGCCGTCCAGCTCCAGCACCAGACGCAGCACACCGTGCGCCGCAGGATGCTGCGGGCCAAAATTCATAGTGTAGTTTTTAATTTCAGCCATGATTCCGCCTATCTCGACGCCAAATTCAACATGCGTTCACTATGCATTTCAGTGAAGGCTAACTTGCGCAAGCAAGTTAAGCCCGCAGGGCGGCCGCAACTAAAGTTCATTGTGTAGTTTTTTATTTCTGCCATAACCGTGTCCTTAGCAACCGTAGGTTTCTTCGCGCACGATGCGTGGCGTCACTTCGCGCGGCTCAACTGTCACCGGCTGATACACCACACGCTGCTGTTCCGGGTCGTAACGCATTTCCACATGTCCGGACAACGGGAAGTCTTTGCGGAACGGGTTTCCGGCAAAACCATAATCGGTCAGGATGCGGCGCAGATCCGGATGCCCGGTGAACACGATGCCATACAGATCGAAAGCCTCGCGCTCGAACCAGTTCGCCCCGGCCCAAATGCCCACTACCGATTCCAGCACCGGAAAATCGTCGTCCTCGGCAAAGACTCGCGCCCGCAGGCGCACGTTATGCGTTACCGAAAGCAAGTGGTAGACCACTGCGAAACGCTTGCCTTGCCAGGCATCATCACCGTAAGTGGAATAATCCATGCCGCACAGATCGGTCATCTGCTCGAAGCGCAATTCCGGCGCATCACGCAAACCTGCAAGCACATCCAGCATGGCATCGGCCTTGACTACAACAGTCAACTCGCCCAATTTTTCATCAATACTGCTCAGTTTATCGCCAAACAAACCAGCCAGATTGTTGCTCAACTTGCTCAAATCAGCAGCCATAGTTCACCCTAGCGCGCAATGGTATTGGTTCGTTTGATTTTGCTTTGCAACTGGATGATGCCATACAGCAGCGCCTCGGCCGTCGGCGGGCAACCCGGCACATACACATCCACCGGCACGATGCGATCGCAGCCGCGCACTACGGAATAGGAATAATGATAGTAGCCACCACCATTCGCACAGGATCCCATCGAGATCACCCAGCGCGGCTCGGCCATCTGGTCATACACCTTGCGCAGCGCCGGCGCCATTTTGTTGCACAGCGTGCCCGCAACGATCATCACATCCGATTGGCGCGGACTGGGGCGGAATACCACGCCGAAACGATCCAGGTCATAACGCGCCGCGCCGGCCTGCATCATCTCCACCGCGCAGCATGCCAGACCGAAAGTCATCGGCCACAGCGAACCGGTGCGCGTGTAATTGATGACGGTGTCAAGCGTCGTCGTAACGACACCCTTCTCCAGAACACCTTCAATGCCCATGTTTTACCTCCCCCAGTATCCCGCTATTGCCCAAAATTCCATGCCAATTCTGGCATCCAACGGCAATCGCGGCCGGTCGCATCCCCGCTGCGCGGTGAGCCTGCTTCCTGCTCATACCGTTATTCCCATTCCAACGCCCCCTTCATCCATTCATAGATAAAGCCGACCACAAGGACAGCCAAAAATATCATCATGGAAACAAAGCCGAACGTGCCGATTTCCTTGAGCACAATCGCCCACGGAAACATGAAGGCAATTTCAAGATCGAACAGGATGAAAAGAATAGCCACAAGGTAGTAGCGCACATCGAATTTCATGCGTGCATCTTCGAATGCCTCGAAGCCGCACTCATAGGGAGAGTTTTTCTTGCTATCCGGACGGCTGAGAGATACCAGCTTGCCCAGCACCACCGGAACCACACCAAAGGCCAATCCGACACAGATAAACAACAGCACCGGAAAATAGTTTTCCAACATTGAGTCCCCCTCCTGTCTGCCGTGATTCATGAGCCAACCCCAACTGGCCCATCATGATCACCCGACATTTTTTATCTTACCGACACGCGTACGTGTCAACCTTATTTGGTGCCGATGAGCAGACTCGAACTGCTACGGCTTGCGCCACTACCCCCTCAAGATAGCGTGTCTACCAATTTCACCACATCGGCATTGCAACTGCGAAATTACTTCGGGATTTCCTTGGACTTCGAATCGTCAGCGGGATTAACCACTGGCGCGACTGGAACCGCTTGAATGGCAGCTGGATTCACTTTATCCATCACCCCCTGCTGTTGCGCGGGGCGCGAGTAAAGATAAGTCAGCGACAAACTGGTAATGAAGAATACCGTCGCAGCGACCGCTGTGCTGCGACTGAGAAAGTTAGCCGAGCCGCTTGAGCCAAACAGGCTGCCCGCAGAGCCCGTACCAAATGCCGCGCCCATGTCCGCGCCTTTACCATGCTGCATCAGCACCAGGCCGATCAATATTACAGCCGCCACAACATGCACTACCCAAATCAATGTTTCCACACGCCCCCCGCAACACCTAATACAAAAAACAAAATCAAACCTGACCCGCCCGGCAGATCGCCAGAAACTCATCCGCCACAAGGGAAGCGCCACCGATCAACCCGCCATCGATATCCGGCATCGCAAACAACTCAGCCGCATTGTTCGATTTCACGCTGCCGCCGTAGAGTATACATAACCCGGAAGCGATTTGCCCATCATGGCCGGCAACCCGTTGGCGGATAAACGCGTGAACTGCCTGGGCCTGTGCAGATGTCGCGGTTTTTCCGGTGCCGATCGCCCACACCGGCTCATAAGCGACCACCGCATTACGCAACGCCTGCACGCCACCCAGATTGATCAGCGCATCCAGCTGCCCGGCCACTATTGTCTCGGTAACCCCGCCCTCGCGCTGCTCCAGCGTTTCTCCCACACACAGGATCGGAGTAAGGCCCGCCTGCTGTGCGGCCAAAAATTTCTCGGCCACCAGATGACTGCTCTCGCCGTAGTAAGCGCGGCGCTCCGAGTGCCCGACGATCACATAAGAGCAGCCAAAGTCGCGCAACATCGTTGCGGAAACCTCACCGGTATATGCGCCCTTATCCAGCTGATGCACATCCTGTGCGCCCCACTTCACATTGCTGCCGGCCAGCTTTTGCTGTGCCTGCGCCAGATAGGGGAAAGGCACGCAAACCGCGCAATCAACGCTTGCGAACGAAGCCGCCCCACTGCGTACCGCATCCAGCAGTCCGGCATTCTGAGCCAACGCGCCGTGCATTTTCCAATTACCGGCAACCAGTTTGCGACGCATCGTAATCAATCCCACAAATTCTTCTCAAGATTTGCAATCGTACCTGCAAACAAAAAAGCGGTCAATGAAAGCGGCCGGACAAACTCCAGCTTGCCTCACTCGATCAAGAGCAGGCGTGGCACGCAGCGCCAATGGTGTAGAATGCAATCCGTTTCAGGCAATCTGCCGGCAACAAAAAACCGCACCAGGCCAAAACAGGCATGATACGGCTCTTGTATATTTGCTGGTGCCCAGAAGAGGACTCGAACCTCCACACCTTGCGGCACACGGACCTGAACCGTGCGCGTCTACCAATTCCGCCATCTGGGCCTTGCTGAAGGCGCGCAATTTAATTGTTAAAGGATTTGCTGTCAATGAAAAAATGTTTTCCACGATTGCCCTTTCCCCCGCAAGGATTGAAGATTGCTTCTCCCGTTTGCCTCCTCTCCCGAAAGCGGGAGAGGATTGAGGTGAGGGGCTTTTCCACGGGGGAAAGTTGGATAGAGGGCGCGAAGCGATGAAAAAGAAAAATAATTTGCGTCTGCAGGATCCGCATTTGGAGCGCGAACGTCAACAATATGAACACCCCTTACCGAGCCGCGAGTTCATTCTGCAAATTCTGACCGAGCAGGGCGGCCCTGTCGACGAGGGCGAACTGCTGCACTTGCTGCATATCGATACCCATGAAGCAGAGCTGTTCACACGCCGCCTGCGCGCGATGGAGCGCGACGGGCAACTCATGCGCAACCGCAAACACGCGCTCTGCGTCGTGGACAAGCTCGATCTGGTGAAGGGCAAGGTGCAGGGTCACCCGGACGGCTTCGGCTTTCTGGTTCCGGAGGACGGCAGCGCCGACATGTTCCTCAGCGAGAAGGAAATGCACAAGGTGCTGCACGGCGACGTCGTGATGGCGCGGCAGAGCGGCGTGGACAGGCGCGGCCGACCGGAAGGCAAGATCGTCGAAGTGCTGGAGCGCGCCAACAGCCGCGTAGTCGGCCGCCTGTATGAAGAGCACGGCATCCGCTACGTGGTCGCCGAAAACCGCCGCATCAGCCAGGACATCCTGGTCGCGCCGGGCGAAACCGGCGGAGCCAAGACCGGCCAAGTGGTGATACTGGAAATAATAAAGCACCCGGACAAGCACGCCCAGCCGATCGGACGCATCGTCGAGGTGCTGGGCAATTACGCCGATCCCGGCATGGAGATCGAGATCGCGCTGCGCAAGCACGATCTGCCGTACGAGTTTCCCAAGGATGCGGAGAAACAGGCCAAGCGCTTCTCGCCCAAGGTCAACGCGGAAGATTGGGCCGGGCGCGAGGATATCCGCGACCTGCCGCTGGTCACGATCGACGGCGAGACCGCGCGCGATTTCGACGACGCGGTGTATTGCGCGCCGGAAAAAGGCGGCTACCGGCTGGTCGTGGCGATTGCCGACGTCAGCCACTACGTGCAGACCGGCGATGCGCTGGATCGCGAGGCGATTCTGCGCGGCAACTCGGTGTATTTTCCGCGCCGCGTGATCCCGATGCTGCCGGAAGAATTGTCCAACGGCCTGTGTTCGCTGAACCCGCAGGTGGATCGCCTGTGCATGGTGTGCGACATGCATGTCAGCAACAGCGGCAACATCGGCAAATACCGCTTCTACCCGTCGGTGATGCATTCCAATGCGCGCCTGACGTACACGCAGGTCGCCGCAATGCTCACGGAGCCGGATGGTGATCTGGCCCGCAGCAATGCCGCGATCGTGCCGCACCTGCAACACCTTTACGCATTGTTCCAGAAGCTGCTGAAGGCGCGCGAGAAGCGCGGCGCGATCGACTTCGAGACGGTCGAGACGCAGATGATCTTCACCGGCCAGGGCAAGATCGAGCGCATCATCCCGGTGGTGCGCAACGACGCGCATAAACTGATCGAGGAGTGCATGCTGGCGGCGAACGTGTGCGCGGCGGAGTACCTGCATGTTCACAAGCACACCGTGCTGTACCGCATCCACCAGGGGCCGACGCCGGAAAAGCTGGAAGCGTTGCGCGAGTTCATGAAGGAATTCGGCCTGCAACTGGGCGGCGGCGAAGAACCGCAGGCCGCCGATTATTCCAGGCTGCTGAAGAGCATCAAGGGGCGCCCGGATGCCGGCCTGCTGCAAACCGTGATGCTGCGCTCGTTGCGCCAGGCCAAATATGAGCCAGAGAACATCGGGCATTTCGGGCTGGGCTATGACGCCTACACCCACTTCACCTCGCCGATCCGCCGCTATCCCGACCTGCTGGTGCATCGCGCGATCAAGGCCGTGCTGCAAGGCAAGCAATACAAGCCGGCGCAAAAATGGGCCGAACTAGGCGTGCATTGTTCGATGACCGAGCGCCGCGCCGACGACGCCACGCGCGACGTCGAAGCCTGGCTGAAATGCTTCTACATGCGCGACCATCTGGGCAGCGTATTCACCGGCACGGTTGCTTCGGTAACGAGCTTCGGCATGTTCATCTCGCTGGATGATTTGTATGTCGAAGGGCTGGTGCATATCTCGGAGCTCGGCAAAGATTATTTCCACTTCGACGCGACCAAACACCAGTTGCTCGGCGAACGCACCGGACAGCGCTATCGCCTCGGAGACCGGTTGCAGGTGCGCGTCGTCAAGGTGGACATGGAGAGCACCAAGATCGATTTTGTGCTGCATGAAGCAGGGGAAGAGACTGTGCGCCACGCCGCGCCAAAGGCCGCACCGAAAACTGCATCAAAGACCGCGAAGAAGCCCGCCCCCAAGGAACCCACACCCAAAAAATCTGGCAGGGGCAAGAAAAAACATGGCTGACCTGCGCCTGATCTACGGCTTCCACGCCGTCACGTCACGCATCCGCCAGAACCCGGACGGCGTGCTGGAAATCTACCTGCAAGAGCAACGCAACGACCCGCGCATGCGCGACCTGATCAAGCTGGCCGGAACCAACGGCGTGCGCATCATCCCGGTCGATGCAAAACGTCTCGACGGCATCGCGGGCAATGCGCGCCATCAAGGCGTGGCGGCACGCGTCGATGCGGCACGGCGCGTGCAGCATCTGGACGACGTACTGGATACGCTGGCCGAGCCGCCGCTGCTGCTGGTGCTGGACGGTGTGCAGGACCCGCACAATCTCGGCGCCTGTCTGCGCAGCGCCGACGCATTCGGCGTGCACGCGGTGATCGCGCCGAAAGACCGCGCGGTCGGCATCACTGCAGCGGTGGAAAAGGTCGCCTGCGGCGCTGCGGAGACCGTGCCTTACATCACCGTCACAAACCTTTCACGTACGCTGCGCGAGTTGCAGGAGCGCGACATCTGGGTGGTTGGCGCGGCGGGCGAGGCGGAGCGCGACTTGAACAGCTTCAAGCACAACGGCGCACTGGCCTGGGTGCTGGGCGCGGAAGGCGAAGGGCTGCGCCGCCTGACGCGCGAAACCTGCGACGAGCTGGTGCGCATCCCGATGCTGGGCAGCGTCGAAAGCCTGAATGTTTCGGTAAGTGCCGGTATCTGTTTATTTGAAGCGCGGCGACAGCGGGCTGAAGTCGGCAAGGATTCATAAAATGATTAAGGATCAAATAAAATCCGATTCAACCGCAGGTCTTTGCTGCTTGGAAGCAGTTAATTTATTTGCTTGAATAACCGCTTTCTGGTATTAAAGCGGGCTTGATTTAACCCAGATGGAGAAGTGCAATGCCGGCAAAGCCACAAAACACCGTCGCCCCTTACAAAGCCAAGAAGGGCGAGGCGTATATGAACCCGAAACAGCTCGACCATTTTCGCCAGATATTGAACGGTATCAAGGCCAATCTGGGCGAGGATATAGATCGTACCGTGCATACGATGCAGGACGAGGCCACGCTGTTTGCCGATCCGAACGATCGCGCCACACAGGAATCCGACATCAATCTGGAACTGCGCAATCGTGACCGGGAACGCAAACTGATCAAAAAAATCGACGAAATGCTGGCAAAGATTGATAGTGATGACTATGGCTATTGCGATAAATGCGGCATCGAGATCGGCCTGAGCCGCCTCGAAGCAAGGCCGACCGCCACGCTGTGCATCGATTGCAAAACGCTGGACGAAATCCGCGAGAAGCAGGTGGCCAAGTAAATTTGGCGGATTCCCGAAGGATTGTTTTCAGGGCGCTCATGCCGTGTTGTGCCGGAACGTTGATATACCCCACCTGAAATGAGCAAATTTATTACCTTTGAAGGTATGGATGGCGCGGGCAAGAGCACCCATCTGGTGTGGTTCGCAGATGCCCTGCGCGCACGCGGAATCGGGGTGGTGGTCACGCGCGAGCCGGGCGGCACGCCGCTCGGTGAGCAACTGCGCGAAATACTGCTGAACCAGCCGATGTGCATCGGCACCGAGGCGCTGTTGATGTTCGCGGCGCGCCTGGAACATATTGAACAAGTTATCAAACCCGCATTGCGCGCCGGCCAATGGGTGATCTCGGACCGTTTCAGCGATGCCAGCTTCGCCTATCAGGGCGGCGGGCGCGGCATGGAGTGGGACAAACTGGCCCAGCTCGAACAATGGGTGCATCCCGATCTGCAACCCGACCTGACGCTGTTCTTTGATGTGCCGGTCGAGGTCGCGCGGCAGCGCTTGTCGGCCAATGTATCGCTGGATCGTTTCGAGCAGGAACAAGCCGATTTCTTCGAGCGTGTGCGTGCCGGATACCATAAGCGCATACAGCAGAATCCGCAACGCTATGCCGTGGTCGATGGGGCGCAGCCGCTGGAAAACGTGAAGCGGCAACTCGAGAGCATCATCGCGACCCTATGAGCAAGGGCGCTATTTACCCTTGGCAAAAGAACGATTGGGCGCGCTTGCAGGAGTTGCTCAAGCGCCCGCCGCATGGACTGCTGTTCAAGGGAACAAAGGGCATCGGCAAGCTCGATCTGGCGCTGGGTTTCGCGCAATCGTTGTTGTGCCAGCAACCCGATGAATCGGGTTTTGCCTGCGGGCAATGTCCTTCGTGCCACTGGTTCGGGCAAGGCTCGCACCCCGATTTCCGTTTGTTGCAGCCGGAATCGCTGAGCCTGGAGGGCGAAGAAACCGAATCCGGCAAGAAGCCCAGCAAGCAGATTTCCGTCGACCAGATACGCGGCCTGGCCGATTTCTTCGGCATGTCGGCCCATCAGGGCGGCAGGCGCGTGGTGGTCATCCATCCGGCCGAAGCGATGAACGTCAACGCCGCGAATGCGTTGCTGAAGAGCCTCGAAGAGCCGCCGCAAGGCCTGTTGTTCATTCTGGTGTCGCATAAGCCGCAACAACTGTTACCGACGATCTTGAGCCGTTGCGTGTCATTCGCGTTGCCCGCTCCCGATATCGCAAGCGTCACAAGCTGGCTGGCAAGCCAGGGGGTGAAAAAACCTGTTGAAGCCCTTGCGGCATCCGGTTTTGCGCCGCTGCAGGCGGTTCAGATCGATGAGCAATTGGGCAGCGAAGAGCGTGAGAAATTGCTGCGCGCCGTCCGTCAACCCGCCGCGCTGGATGTGTTCGCGCTTGCCGAGACGTTGCAGAAAACCGAACAGGTGCTGGTCGTGCAATGGCTGCAACAATGGAGCTACGACCTGAATTCGATGAAACTGGCGGGCCGGTTGCGCTACCACCCCGGCGAAGAAGCGGCGATCGAAAAACTGGTCGAGCCGGTTGCGCCGCTTAATCTGGCGCGCCTGCAAAAGTATCTGAAAACAGCCAAGCGCGAGGCGCAACACACACTCAACCCCAAGCTGTTTCTGGAATCGCTGCTGTTCTCATACCGGCAATTGATGCTTGAATAAATCATGCCGTTCGTCGATTCTCACTGCCATATCAACTTCCCGGAACTGGCCGAAAATGTTGCCGATGTCCTGGAGCAAATGCGCCAGAACGACGTGGTCAGCGCGTTGTGCGTTTCGGTCAGCCTGGCGGATATTCCGCAAGTTCTCGCGCTGGCCGAACAGCACCGGAATATCTATGCCTCGGTGGGTGTTCATCCCGATTATCAAGATGTCGAAGAACCCGATGTCACCCGCCTGGTCGAATTGGCTCAGCATCCCAGGGTAATCGCGATCGGCGAGACCGGGCTGGATTATTCCCGGCTGAAGGGCGATCCGGAATGGCAGCGCGCGCGCTTCCGCAACCATATTCGCGCCGCGCGCGAATGCGGCAAGCCGCTGATCGTCCACACCCGCGAAGCGGCGGCGGACACGTTGCGCATCATGGCGGAAGAAAAAGCTGCCGAAGCAGGCGGCGTGATGCATTGCTTCACCGAAACCTGGGAAGTGGCAGAAGCCGCACTGGCAATGGGTTTTTACATTTCTTTTTCGGGCATCGTTACGTTCAAGAACGCCAAACAGCTTAAGGAGGTGGCGCAGCGCGTGCCACTGGAGCGCATCCTGATCGAGACCGATGCGCCCTTTCTGGCGCCCGTGCCGCATCGCGGCAAGCTCAACCAGCCGGCTTACGTGAAGCATGTCGCCGAGGAAATTGCCGCGTTGCGCGGCATCAGCGTGGCAGAAACCGGGCAGCACACCACCGCGAATTTCGCGCATTTATTCGGATTGGCGGAAAATTACTGGCAAAATTATTGACAGTAATTTGAATATCCCTATAATGCGCACTCGTTTTGCGGGAGTAGCTCAGTTGGTAGAGCGCAACCTTGCCAAGGTTGAGGTCGAGAGTTCGAGACTCTTCTCCCGCTCCAAATCCAAGGGAAAGCCGCATCGCTTTCCCTTAATCATTTAAAGCTGATGTTTTGTAGCATGGCGCGATAGCAAAG